>JALZVI010000001.1 GCA_023301015.1 Rickettsiales bacterium
ATGTTGGAGTTTTATGACAGTTAGGTTACTGCAGCCAAGCGCTGTGAGTCTGCAAAGCGCATCCGGAGCGGGGAGATATTCCAAACCACAGCCTTGAGCACGTTTCAGTCTGCAAGCCCAAAGGGCGCAGCGGGGAAACAATTATATACTCCTACATCTTCGCCAGATCGCGATTGCTTACTAGTTTCTCAGTTAAATCGCGCGCTCTTGCGGCGTTCATTTTGGCTAAAATTGGAGACACTCGGCGTTCGTTCATTTGCTCGACAATTTCCAGCAAAACAGGCATATCCAGTTGATCAAAAACTTTGGCAGCTTCTTTCGGCTTCATATTCTCATAGATTTTCACCATGCTCTTAATCTTCGCATTATCTTCAACCTTATACTCGGCCAAAAGCTTTTCCGTATTCGCCTTCAGAGTTTCCAACTGCCCAATTTTATCATCTAATTTCCGTGATGACGCCTCAATCAAGCTCGCGCGCAGGTCCAAATCGGCTTTCCATTCTTCCAGCTCTTTACGGCGTTCCGCCATTTGTTTCAGCAATCCAATCCCTGATTTTGTTAGCTCGGGAATGCTCTCTTCAGGACGTTCTTTGCTCACATACTCAGGTAGCTCAACAGCCGCCTCACCTTCTTTTGGCTCATCTTCCTCAGCTGCAACTTCTTCTTCCGCAGCTTCTTCCCCAGCGGCAGGCTCAATGGCTTGCAAATTTAGAGCCGAATCTAGTTCCACACGCTCTGAATTTGCACCGCCAAAGCTGTCTTGCAAAAGATCTGTATCTTTGTTGCTATATGCCTTAAACGCGACAAAAGCAGCAAGAAAGAGAATTGTTATGGGCAAAATTCTTGGCATAGATTTCAGTTTCCCCTAGCTCATCAACGCTTGTTTAAATTCACGGTCACGCATCACTTTCAACAGCTCTTGCTCTGACAAAGAAACATGGCTTTCGGCTGCATCAATCTCAACATTTGCGGCACGTAGGCGGCGTTCAATTTGTTGTTCGCGGGTTAGCTGTGTGGGCGCAGGACGTACTGCCTGCGGCTGGCGAATTGGCTGCACTTTTGCCTCTTTTGGCTCATTCAAACTAAGCAAAGTTTTGCGGGCGCGGGTTAGCATGAAGTCAATTTCATCAGAAGTTTTGCGTGCGTTTGAAATTTTCTGGTCAATTTCTTTGCACAAATTCTTTCCCTGCTTTTGCAAAGAAACCACAGTCTTATTCGCATCTTCAGTTGCTTCACGAAACGCCTGAATATTGGCGCGCAACTCAAGTTTATGATTACGGATTAAGTTCAGCTTTTTGTTCAAGCGCACTGCATATATGATCGTTACCATCAACAAAGTCATAATCGTTATATCAAAAAATAAATCCATTTCTCTCTCCTTTTTTAAAGCTTAAACAACGCTACGCATGCGTTTATTAGTTATCTTATTAATCTTCACTGCTTTCTTATCACCCATTTTCCCAAGCTTTCCTTGCATCATCGGAATACCACCGCAAAGCAGCTCAACGTCAGAATCTGGCTCTTGGTCGAGCACAATTGTTGTGCCCACTTTCATCTTCATCAGGTCGTCCATCATCAGGCGCTTGCTGCCCAAAACTGCGCTCACTTTCATGTCAGTTGCACGCACCTCGTTGCCAAGATGGTTTTCCCACGTAGAATCACGGCCAAATTTCTCACCCATAAACATTTGCAGCAACAATTCCTTAATCGGCTCGAGCGTTGCATATGGCAACAGAATTTCTACCATTCCGCCGCGTGTTTCCATATCAATGCGCAAAGTCACCAAAATCGCAGCATTTGCAGGTCGTGCAATTGTTGCAAAGCGCGGGTTTGTTTCCTGACGCTCAGATTTAAATGTCACTGGCGATAGCGGATCAAACGCAGCAGACATATCCGCCAACATCACATCAATAAACTGCCTCGCAACATCTTGCTCAATTGTTGAATATGGACGCCCCTCAACCTTAACTGGGCGAGAATTTCTGCGGCCACCCAAAAGAACATCTAGCATTGAGAAAATCAGCGGGCCATTGGCAGAAATCACACCATAATTCTCCCACTCAGTCGCCTTGAAAATTGTGAGCAATGCAGGCAGTGGAATTGAATTTAGATAATCTCCAAAACGAAGTGAAGTGATTGACTCAAGCGAAACATCAACATTGTCTGATGTAAGGTTTCTAAGCGAAGTTGACATCATGCGCACCAAGCGATCAAACACCACTTCAAGCATCGGCAAGCGCTCATAAGACGAAAGCGCCTTGTCGAGCATCGCCTGAATCCCGACATTATTATCAGTCTCGTCAGCAGTATCAAAACCCAGCAGACTGTCAATTTCGTCCTGATTCAGAACCTTGCCAGTGCCGCCCATTGCGGCGGCCATGTCAAAATCTTCCTCTTCATCAGCAGCAGCTTCACCACCACCAGCCTCAGCCTCATCAGTCTCCATGCCCCATTCAGCGGCTAGAGCGTCATTATCAATTACTTCTTCCTCAGCCATAATTTTCTACCTATTGAATAATAATCTCTCTAAACAAGATATCGTTCACAGTTCCTTTTGTTAATGTTTTCTGCAAGCGCAGCATCAGCTCATTTTCCAAGCGATATAGCCCAGCAGAGCCTTGTAAATCTTCACGTCTTAGCTCACGCAGATATGTGTTGAATGCGTCAATAATCCGTGGCATTTGCTGCTCAATTGCCGCAACATCTTCTGCTCCCGCCAGCTCCAAAGTGAGTTTCAGATTAATATAATTCGTACGGCGCGATGTACTGTTCAAATTCACAACAATATCATTCATATCCAAATATACAGGTATAGCCTCAACAACCACTTCTTCTTCTGCAGCTTCTGCCTCGGCATCAGCTTCTTCTCCGCCCATCATAAGAAATGCAGCAGCTCCACCACCAAGCAAAACAAGAAGGAGAACAATGATTATAATCAGCTTCTTCTTGCTCTTCTTCTTTACAGGAATCGGGTTACCCTCTTCATCAAGAACCTGATTGCCCTCAGCGTCAAGCTGATACTCAACTTCCGCTACTTCAGTTTCTCCAGTGTTTTCTTCGTCAGCCATTTTATCTCCTGTAATTTGATTTCTTAGAACTCTCTATAATCAAACTACTCAAATTTTCTCATACATACCATTTTAAATTCAATCCCTTTCTAAAAAGAAGGGGGGGGTGATTAGGGGAGAGCTCGGGGGGGTGGCTCTCCCCTAATCGGGGGGGTATGTAAACAAAGGTATTACCCTATAATTCTCATTCTAGCCAAAAAGAATTAACAATCCCTTAACGCTAGGCAAATATTTCCTAGCAACGCATCTTTTCTGTGGTTTTTATATTACAGCCATCTCCCTTTCCGCTTGAAACATAGGGCGTTAGTGGGTTAAATGGGGGCTATGAGTTGGTTCAAAAAAATTAAAGACGGGCTAAAAAGCAGCTCCAGCAAGATAACAGAAGGTATAACCGCAGTAATAACCAAGCGTAAGCTTGACGCGAGCGTGCTTGAAGAGCTGGAAGACTTGCTAATTTCCGCAGATATGGGGGTTGCAGTTGCAGCCGACATAATTGAAGATTTGCGCAAAGATAAGTTTGAGAAAGAGGCCTCGGACGAAGAGATCAAAGAATTCTTGGCTGAAAGAATCGTAGTAATGCTAGAAAAATCGGCAAAGCCACTACAAATTTCCAGCCACCCATTCGTCGCACTTGTAGTTGGTGTGAATGGCAACGGAAAAACAACTTCCATCGGAAAGCTCGCGAACTTCTATCGCGAAGAAGGCAAAAAAGTGAGCATCATCGCTGCCGACACCTTCCGTGCAGCAGCCGTTGAGCAGCTGGCCGAATGGGCAGAGCGCGCAAAAGTGCCAATGTTTCGCGGCACCGACAAGCAAGAACCCGCCAGCGTAATTTTCCAAGGCCTCGAGCAAGCCAAAGCAGAAGGCTCAGAAATCGTGTTTGTTGACACCGCAGGGCGTTTGCAAAACAAAACGAATCTAATGAGCGAGCTAGAGAAAATCACCAAGATCTGCGCCCGCCAAGTGGAAGGCGCACCGCATGAAACAATTTTGGTTCTAGACGCCACAACTGGGCAAAACGCCATTTCACAAGTGGAAGAGTTCAAGAAAGCCTCAAATCTAAGCGGCCTCATCGTCACCAAGCTAGACGGCACAGCCAAAGGCGGCATTGTGGTTGCACTAGCCGAGAAATTTGAACTCCCTATCTTCGCAATCGGCCTAGGCGAGGGCATTGAAGACCTGAAACCGTTTGATGCAAGCGACTACGCACGCAGCTTGGTGGGGCTAGAATAATGGAGCTATTAGCAGACATTATCGGCATTATCGGGACATTAATGATCGTCCTCGCCTATTTCCTCATGCAAAACGGCAAAATGCACGGCACCAGCTGGAGCTACCTATGGCTCAACCTAGCAGGTGCTCTCATGCTACTCTATTCCCTATTCTGGTTCTGGAACTTGGCCTCGGTCATCATCGAAATCTTCTGGATTGGGATCACAATTTATGGAATGATAAAAAAAATCAGGGATGGAAAGAATGATAACATTACCACTTAACGCCAAGCTCAGCTTAGATGTTGGCATAATTCACTTCGTCGGAATTGGCGGGATTGGAATGAGCGGAATTGCCGAAGTTTTGCATAATCTCGGCTTTGCCGTGCAAGGCTCCGACGTCGCAGAAAGCGCCAATACCAAGCGTTTGGCCGACCTAGGCATCAAAATCCTCATCGGCCAAAAGCCAGAAAATGTTGATGGCGTCGGCGTTTTGGTAAAATCCACAGCAGTAAGCTATGAGAACCCCGAAATTGTAGCCGCACGCACCGCACACATCCCCGTTGTCCGCCGCTCAGAAATGCTCGCCGAGCTAACCCGCTTGAAGCTCACAATCGCAATTGCTGGCACGCACGGAAAAACCACCACCACCTCAATGCTAGCCACCATCCTTGATGAAGCCAGCTTTGATCCGACAGTTATCAATGGCGGGATCATCAATTCATGCGGCACAAATGCCTATTTAGGGCAAAGCGAATGGATGGTTGTTGAGGCCGATGAAAGCGACGGAACATTCAACAAAATCCCCGCATCAGTGGCAGTTGTCACCAATATCGAAGCCGAGCATCTAGATTTCTATGGCGACTTTCAGGGCGTAAAAGACGCCTTCAAAAACTTCGTCAGCAACATCCCATTCTATGGCTTTGCCGTAATGTGCCTCGACCATCCAGAAGTGCAAAATTTGGTCGGCGAAACTATGGACAGACGCATCATAACTTACGGCACAAACCCACAAGCCATGATGCGCGCCGTAAATTTACGCAGCATAAATGGTGGCACGCAGTTTGACGTTGAAGGGCTGGTTGGAATTGCCAACGTCCACATCCCAATCCCCGGCAAACATAATGTCCTCAACGCATTGGCCGCAATTTCTGTGGCAGATGAACTAGGAGTGGAAGGCGAAACTATCGTCCGCGCCTTCGCAAATTTCGAGGGCGTAAAACGCCGCTTCACCAATATTGGAGAGCTGGACGGCGTGACTATAATCGACGATTATGCCCACCACCCAACCGAAATTTCCGCCACACTTTCAGCTGCCAGAGAAGCCAGTAAAGGCAAGGTGATAGCCGTTGTTCAACCCCACAGATTCTCCCGCGTGGAAGATCTGCTGGAAGATTTCTGCAAATGCTTCAACGACGCCGACATGGTAGTTGTGCTAGATATCTTCGCCGCTGGGGAAGAGCCGATTGAAGGGATTGATAAGGAGCATCTAGCCGATGGAATCAAGGCATACAGCCATAATAATGTAGTAGCTGTCGAAAAAGACGATCTAGCCGCAGCAATCGCAGACTTCGCCGAAGCAGGGGATATGGTAGTCTGCATGGGCGCTGGTTCAATCACACATATCGCGGCGGATTTGGTGAAAAGCTAAGAATATATTGACAAAAGCAGCGGTTAAGTATAATTAACCATTCGTGAAATATAAAGACTTAGATATAAGAGGGGACATAAATTATGTTCTGTCTCATGAATATGCTTTGCCGTCAGGCAAAAAACCTCAGGCATCTTCTTTATATGCGACTCTAAGCGAGGATGAAAAAGAGATTCTCTCACAGAGTTTGCAGGCAAAAGGCTTGGTGGAATTTTCCCCATTTGGGCAAGGCGCTTTTGGCGTAGTTCTTGAGAGTGAGCCAAACCAATTATTCACTATTTATGACGCAAGCTCTCCCGCAATTCATATTAACAGACTCAAATCCAGCCTAGTTTTGCAGCCATTAATAGACCCATTCAAAGTTCAAGTTTCAGAAAGAAAAGCATTTAAGATTGATCCAACTCCGAAAATTATAGACCC
>JALZVI010000002.1 GCA_023301015.1 Rickettsiales bacterium
TGATTACCGGTATATATCTTATCCATATCCACTATAGAGACGGTTCTGTTGAGATTGAGCAGTTGGTTGTGGATAGGTAAATGCCGGCAACTACTTGGTTTCTCTGACATATGAAGATGGTTCTAAGAGTTCTCATCGGTTTACCAAGTTAGATTAATTTTGAAAAATCAAAGTCATGTGGACTGCTAAGCAAGCTGCTGTAGAAATATGATACTTTCAAAGCATAAGTTAGTTAAATGCCATGTGATGATGCTTAAAAATTCATTAATACCCATTTCTAAATAATCCGTTAAACAATCATCTCCATTATCCGTTTGATTATTTAACTAACAATCGTTAGTTTTATAACTCAAGAAACTACGATGTCTAAATATTTCCACAAGATCACAGTTGCAGATGTCAAGCGAGATACCGATTCTAGTGTCATTATTACACTAGATATTCCTGCTACACTGCACAATGACTTCACTTATATACAAGGTCAATACCTAACACTGAAAGCTGAGATCAATAGCGAATCCATACAACGATCATATTCGCTATGCTCATCACCGATGGATAACCTATGGAAAGTAGGCGTCAAACAAGTTCCAAAAGGTAAATTCTCAACTTTTGCTAATAATGAACTTAAGAAAGGTGATTCTCTAGAATGTATGGTTCCTGCAGGAAAGTTTTATGTTCCAGTAGACCCTACGCTTAAGCGGAATTATATGGCCTTTGCGGCAGGAAGTGGGATTACACCTATTTTATCAATAATAAAGACCCATCTACTCGCCGAGCCCCTTTCTACATTCAAACTTATATATACCAATAAAACCGTTTCTTCTATCATGTTGAAAGAAGAACTAGAAGCACTTAAAAATCAGTTTATAGGGCGATTAGAGATATTCTATCTCCTAACCAGGCAACAGAGAAACATAGCATTATATGACGGCAGACTATCTGAAGAAAAACTGGATATCATCTTTGACAATATTACACCAGTTGCTCAGATAGATCATTTCTTTTCTTGTGGCCCTGAGCAGATGGTATTTATGGCTAAAGACTACCTAGAAGCTAAAGGAGTTGAAGCTAATAAAATTCATTTTGAATTGTTTACAAGTTCCTACACTGGACCTTTACTAGACAAAGCTATGAAAGAAGCTTTATCAGGACAACAAGCGGCTATCAAAATAATCGAAGGTGGCCGATCTATGGATTTTACTATAGAAAAAGGAGGAGACAATATCTTGGATGCTGCACTTAACAATGCTGCAGATCTACCGTTTGCCTGTAAAGGTGGCGTATGTGCAACCTGTAAAGCAAAGTTAATCGAGGGAGAAGTTGAGATGCCAGTCCATTACGGACTCGAACAAGAAGAAATAGATGCTGGCTATGTGTTGACTTGCCAAGCATACCCCATAACAGACAAAGTTGTCGTTGATTTTGATATTTAAAACGTTATCACTCATTAGAAAAAATATACTTATGGATTCTACTACTTTAGAAAATCAGGTTGATCGAGAACAACAGTTCCAGAGCCGCATCGATGATGGCGTTAAGATAGAGCCCAGAGATTGGATGTCTGAAAAATATCGTAAAACGCATATACGCCAGATATCTCAACATGCCCACTCAGAAATAGTAGGTATGTTACCTGAAGGAAATTGGATAACAAGAGCCCCTTCATTAAAAAGAAAATTAGGCTTACTCGCCAAAGTTCAAGATGAAGCCGGTCACGGTTTATATCTATATAGTGCAGCAGAAACATTAGGCATTTCTAGAGATGAAATGACCAACCAACTGCTCACTGGTAGAGCCAAGTACTCTAGCATATTCAATTACCCTACCCTCAGTTGGGCAGACATAGGAGCCATAGGTTGGCTGGTAGATGGTGCCGCGATTATTAACCAAGTGATGTTGACAAGAACATCTTATGGCCCTTATGCTAGAGCGATGGTAAGAATATGTAAGGAAGAAAGTTTCCATCAGAGACAAGGTTATGAAATCATGTTAACGTTGTGTCAAGGATCTCCCGTACAGAAAGAAATGGCTCAAGATGCCCTCAATAGATTCTGGTGGCCATCGCTGATGATGTTCGGTCCACTCGATGCAGAATCTCCAAATACGGAACAATCTGTAAAATATAAACTCAAGCGTAAAACCAATGATGAGTTACGCCAACAATTTATAGACATCACAATTCCACAAGCAGAATATCTCGGACTCACAGTTCCTGACCCTGACCTCAAATGGAATGAAGAAAGGGGCTCATATGATTTCGGAGAAATAGATTGGGATGAATTCTGGCAAGTTGTCAAAGGGAATGGTCCTTGTAACAAAGAAAGAATCGCCGCAAGACAGAAAGCTTGGGATGATGGCGCATGGGTAAGAGAAGCTGCTATGGCTTTCGCCAAAAAACCAACATCTAAATCTGATAACTAAAAAAACTTACAACAAATGGAAGCTAAAGAATATCCACTATACGAAGTTTTTATAAGATCTAAAAATGGTCTTGAACACAGACACGTAGGCAGTCTCCATGCCGCAGATCCTAAGATGGCACTAGACAATGCCAGAGACGTATATACAAGAAGACAAGAAGGTGTGAGTATATGGGTAGTCCCGTCGACAAGCATCATCGCTTCTAACCCTGAGCAGGGAGAAGAGTTGTTTGACCCAGCAGAAGATAAAGTGTACAGACATCCTACTTTCTACAACCTACCTATCGAACTAAAACATATATAATATGGAAGCATCTAAGCAAGAATTATTATATAAGTACGTTTTACATCTTGGTGAT
>JALZVI010000003.1 GCA_023301015.1 Rickettsiales bacterium
GCTCGCCTTCTGGCCTAGAGTCGCGGCGCTTCCGGGGAATCCAAATTCCACCCTCACAACCTTCCACCGCTACCTCGTCCCCGCGCTACAGGCGCTCGTGGGGCTGCCGCAAAAAGTGACATCTAAGCTTCCTCTCGAATCCCCCGTTGAGGCCCATGAATTCCTCACCCTCTATCTCCCTGCTTCGCTCAATGAAGAAGGAACACTACGCGTGCTCAGTCCGCAAAACTCGGGCGACTTTGTGACTCCACTGACTGCCCAAGGCATCGTAGAAATCCCTCCGGGAAATGAAGCGGTGACCCATGGAAAATATCGGTTCTATTAGTCCTTACGAAAATCTTACCCCCTCATCGTTCTCGCGATGCAAGGTGACACTCCAAAGTTCTTCGAGATGATCACTTTTTAGCCTCAGACTCGAATACCTTGAGCGCCTGATCGAGCGCTTCCATCAACTCGTAACGTGGGTCGTCAACCAGCGACTGCCGCAGATCCCGCTGCTCCCGCAAAAGATTTTGTCGCTTCTTTTTAAGATCATCTTCTACGTTCCACCCTAGCAACTCCTCCTCGATTTTCTCTAATCGTTCGATTGCCGCACCACTCTCGCCTTCCGCTAGCAAGAGGCTCCGGACCTCAATGAACCTTGGCCTAAACTCACTCCACTTCTTCTCGCCACACAGAGTGATAAATCTCCGGAGCAAAGCTGGCGGAACTTCTCGAAATGCCTCTCCCTTCAACCACTCCCCCCCCGCCTCGCGCCAGTCCAATTGCTTTCCGGTCTCTCCCTCTGGCAACGACCTCACAGCCATCCCCGCAAAAATTCCTGCCAATGAGCGGCCGTAACGTCCATCCATGCGAGACCAATTATAAAAACTCGCAGGACGAAAAGGAATCTTCTGACCCTTGCTCCTTAAACGAACCCGATCAGTAGGAACATCGCCCCAGCTTGCACCTCCCTTTCGATCCTCTGTCACCAGCGGATGCCGTGCCACGCTGCGCAGCTGATCAATCTCTCCTACCAGAGCCATCATCCATCTCACCTCCTCACGAGGAACGACCGCTTTACTTAGGATCATCTCCCCAGACTGACTTTCGTATTTCCAACACTCCGCCCGATCATCCCTCAGCCACCAAAGCGACGAAGACTTAGGATGCCATCCTCCGTGATCATTGGTCACCTCCAGCCAGCCGGCCGCAGGAAGAGAAATCGGTTCTCCTGCTGATCGAAAGTCAAACTGACTCCGGTGCACCGCATCTTGATTTGATCTCGCGATCATCAATGCCGCCTCTCTTGGTGATAAACCCTCAAGATCAGGAAGTTTAAATGGATGAGTAAATTCATCTATTCCCACCACATGAAGATCCATGTCCAAATCACACACATCATCTGTGCCCACTCCCTTAAAGGACTCTTCAATCGTTTTGAAAAACTCTTTAGTCACTCGGTGAAATTTTCCCTGCGGATGTTCTACTTGATAGATCGGTCTCCTTTCATCCTTTGCCAATTCTTCCGTAAATACTACTGGCACCCCTTCATCTAAAGGACAGAATTTTAATGCAACCTTCCCTTCCTTCTCTGCCTCCACTCGAAACTTCCAATCTCTTTTTTTACGAAAGATCTCTTTCCCAAAATTACAATACCACGCTCGATCACGTGGCTCACCATGATCCAGCGGACCAACCCTCAACCCATCCACAGCCTCACTCTTCCCGGTAGAAGACATCCAACTCACCTCGAAAGCATCCAGAAATCCATCTCCATTGAAATCAGCAATCACGCCCGCTCCGATCCAAAAACTTTCGGCGAGCTGTTGTCCTGATTCATCAAACAACCAGCCCGTCACCGAATTCAGCCAAGGTTCACCCGGCCTCCACACTTCGCCCATCGTCTCGCGCTCCCTCATCGTCTCCATCCAAGCTGCGCGCCGCTTCAACTCTTCAGGATGTCTCGGATAGACCTCAGGATCGGGTCCCCACTGTTTTTCACTAACTCGATGATATTCGCCTCCCCGCAAGACCAGCCAAGCCTCTGGATGCGCTTTCTGAGGACATTTAAAAATCCAAATCGGCCCACCTGCCAGAAACCGATCACGCGAATCCGGATACTTTCCCTTTTTCTCTAATTCCCACAGAGCTTCCACGCGGGTCGAAGGATCACGAAGACGTTGAAACCATTCCTTTCCCATCGAAGGAAGCGCTCCCGACGACTCAGGACAGAAAACGGTCGCTGCTATAAAGAAGAAAAAGAAAGCACGCATGTCTCTTCCTATCATTGCCGTTAAAAGTGAAAAGGGAATTCATCGTGGAAATCCCTTCGGGAAATGGCGCTGTCACAAGTGACAAATATCGTTTCTATTAAGCGCATGAATGTCGCCATTTTAGGAGCCAGTGTGAAGCCCGAGCGCTATGCGCACAAAGCGCAAGTCCTTCTCACGGAGCATGGTCACTCCGTCTTTCCGGTGAGCCCGACGGGCGCGGATATTTTAGGCGTCGAAGGATATTCTTCGGTGAGCGAGATCTCGGAGAAGATCGATACCCTGACGCTTTATCTCGGGCCGGATCGGCTTGCGCCGCTGATCGATGAGATCATTTCGGCGAAGCCGGGCCGGGTGATTTTTAATCCGGGAACGGAGTCGGCGGAGGCGATGGCCGCTTTTAAAAAGGCGGGGATCCCCTGCGAAGAAGCATGCACGCTGGTGCTGCTA
>JALZVI010000004.1 GCA_023301015.1 Rickettsiales bacterium
TAGATTCTTGGGTAGATTAGATCAGCAACCTGTTACTAAAATAGAACTACAAATAGTTATTTTACACTACTGAAAATTTTTAGAAAAGAGAGTAGAGACCTATCTCGTTTAAGAAAGAACGGAATATCTTCAATTTTAAACGAAAATCATCTCTATTCTCTACTCTCAATTCTTTAAAAGTTATTCTTTTGCCACCTCAAAAAATGCCTCTTGACTATTAAAAGCAGAAAACACTCCTAAGGCATTTTGTATATTAGAAGGTGGTTCATTTAAATCTCTAGAATCTTGTGTTCGGTTTTCATATAAGGCTGTATACTCCTGATTGATATGATACACCCTTACGGAATAAGTACCAAAAGAGACCAAAGTGCCCCCTAGAAAAGAAAGCGAGGCATCTTCTGTTGGTTCAGATACAAACCGAAAACTAGCTAAAGCATCAATCACTTGAGTAGGAAAAATAGGATCGATCGTATCACTCACACTCTCTACTACCATAAAGTAAAAATCTTCATTTGGATTATCCCAAGTTGCTTCTATGCTTGAATTTCTTAGAAAATTTCCAATCGCTTCGACGATGGCTTCCCGCCCTTCACTCAATGGTAAACGGGGTACTTTCAAAGAATCTTCAGAAAGACTTAGCCCCATAGTAGGAGTAGGGACGATCGTTTCTGCGGTTGCTGTTATGCCATTATGTATCACTTCTAATTGGAATACATCGTTAGTTTGTACGGTCACATCATCACCTGGGTAATGATAAAGTCCTTCATTACCAGAGGGAACCAATGGATAACGTTGTCCATCTTTTATCAAAGTGACTGTTGCATCATTGATAGGCGCAGAAGTATCTTCTTCTTGTGATAAAGGAAACGTACTTTTGATACGGATATCGGCTATAGGCTCGCCTGCATAGATAAAGGCCTCTATTACAAATTGATTGGCAGCAATATTATTGAGATTTTCTTCTTCACAGGAAAAAAATAAAAGACAGGTTATGGAAAGTAGTAGTATATAATTTTTCATTATTTTATTTTCGTAGCTTAGACATTCTTGTCTGAGCAAATCATAGTTATCAATTGCTCAGACAGGAATGTCTAAGCTACTTCTGACTTCTTTTTAAAACTTAATTTCTACAGAAATATTAGGCGTCATTCCCAAATATTTTATTTCTGAAATAACAGGTGGTTTTTCGGTAAAATCATATTCTCTATACCAAACGTTTCTACGATTATATAAATTGAAAATGGACAAACCAAAATCCATTTCAATAGACCCTTTCTTTTCTATATAATGCGCAGATAAATCCAAGCGATGGTAGGCAGGCAAGCGAGATCCATTTTTAGCACCTACACTAATGTAATTATTGGACTGACCATCTAAGAGTTCTATAGAATATTGCCCTGCAGGTTCGGTAAATGGTTTGCCAGAAGCATAGACAAAAGTTGCTGCTATTCGCCAATTGTCAATTTCATAGGAATGTACGGTTTTAAATTCATGTCGTTGATCGTGCAACGCAGAAAATTCGAATCCATTATTCAACTGTGGAAAATCATTGCGGACTCTAGCCAAGGTATAAGTCACCCAACCCGTATAATCGCCTCTCTTCTTTTGTAATAAAAATTCAATCCCTTCCGCATACCCACTTCCAAGGAAAAATAGCTCATTTAAGTTGATATCGTCTCTTTGAAAACGAAGCGAAAATTCTGCTAAATTATCTAAGTTTTTGCGATACGCCTCTACATCAAAAATATATCCATCTGTTTCGTAAGCAGCACCTAGGACAAAATGTTGTGCATTACTGACTTTAATTAAATCATCATCTGCCAATAACCAAAAATCACGGGAACCCTCGGTGATATTTTCATTGACAATTCGATTGACAAATTGATAATGTTTACCATACCCACCTTTTAGTTTAATTCGGTCGGTTAGATTGTATTCAAAAGAAAATCGAGGCGACCAATAAATTTTCTCACTTAAATCATAATAGGTTGCTCGAAGTCCTGCATTGATGGATAGGTTTTCTGAAGGATTCCAAGTGTCTGATAAATAGACCGCTCCATATTGCGTTTTTTGTTCAAGGTCTAAAATAGTCAAGGTATCGTCTCTAACAAATTTATAATCCACTTCCGCTAAAGTTCCTAATAAGCCAAAGTCTAGCTTATGCTTACTATTTAGTTGATATTCGTTATCCAAACGGAAGGTAAAATCTCTCACATCATTATCTTCAAAAGTTAAAATATCTTGATCTACTACCAACGAATCACTAGAGACTATTGTGGCTTTGATATTCAAATCTCGATTGTATTCACTAAAATAATTAGAAGAGGCGACCACCAAATTAGAATATAACTTTGCCCCCCATTGACGAGACCATTTTCCACTCAATCCCTTATTTCCCCAATCATTCGTTTCATCTACATCTAAATTAACAATCACCGCTCCGCCAAATCTAGGTAAGCTAACGTCATTTTTTTCTACTAAATGATCTGCACCTGCATAGAAAGAAAAAGCCACTACATCTTTGTCGGTCGGATTAAAACTCAATTTAGTGTTGGTATCAAAAAAGTAAAAATCAGGTTCAATGGTGTTCACTTCTAAACCTTCAATATCTGGCAGGTTTTCTGTTTGGGTAAACACGTCAAAAATCTGCCCATACAAACCACTCTGAATAATATCCGTATACGACCGCCGCCCACTTAGCGACAAAGACCCTTTGTTGAATAATGGAATTTGTACACTTGCTCTAGCGTTCAGTAAATTAATTCCCATGCTACCATGGAATTTATTCGGATCGCCCGTTTTGCCCGTTAAGTCCACCACACTCGATAGACGGCCACCGTATTTAGCAGGAAAAGCGCCTTTATATAATTGTACATCTTTCACCGCATCCGCATTAAAAGCAGAAAAGAAACCAAAAAAGTGATCTACATTATAAACGGTCATTCCATCCAGTATCACTAGATTCTGATCAGGCGTTCCACCTCGTACATACAAACCAGAAGAACTTTCATTACTACCACTTACCCCTGGTAACAATTGTAAGGATCTAAAAATATCTACTTCGCCCACATTGGGCAATAGCGCCAACTGTGCTGTAGATAATTGTACCTTACTAATTCCCTCCGAGGCATTCATCATTTTATAAGACTTGCCAGAGACAACTACTTCGTCTAAAACGACTCCAGAAGATAAATTAACTTCCAGATCTTTGATGTCCGTTTTCCCTGCGGCAATTGGAATTTCTATAGTAGAATAGCCTATGTATAATACCTGCAGCGTCATAGCGGTATCAGCTAAACCTAATAGGGAAAAATAACCATCTACATTGGTGTTAGTCCCTTGATTGCTGCCTTTGATAATGATGTCCGCGAAAGGTAGTCTTTCTTGGTTATCTGCTCCTTTGACTATACCTGATATGTTTCGTTGAGCACTCAAGGAGATGGTGAATAATAGACAGTAGAATATTAGTTGTATAGGTTTTTTCATTGTTCTTTTTTAAACGTAAAATATACAAGTATAGACGGCATTAATTATTTTCAGACGCTGCTGGGTAGATACTGGGCGACACTTTCAAAGTGTCGCCCAGTATCTACCCTATCTACCCAAAAAAATCCACATCATAAGTTTTCCCAATTGGAATAGCCGTATCGCCAATAAATACTTGTTTGCCTCTAATGGCAGAAACAGCATTTCGATTAATCGTAAAGGAGCGATGAACCCGCGTGAAATTACTTTTTGGCAATTTTTCCAATATTTTTTTCATACTCATTACGCCCGTTTCGATAAAAAAAGTAATCAAAAATAAAATAGGAAAAGAGAAAAAAAGGTCTTTGTTTTGTCTCCATGACAAAAAAGATGGAGCAATCAATAATAACCTATCGCTTAGATGACTTACCAGTA
>JALZVI010000005.1 GCA_023301015.1 Rickettsiales bacterium
GACTGGTCAATTTCGATAATCTTATCAATAAACTCCAGCCCAGTGATTTTATCATGCGGAGCAGGGCTTGCTTTTGCGCCGTTCAACATTTTCGCTGCACCCTTATAAAGAGTTTGCAATACCAATGTTGACTTACCACCACCAGAAACACCAGTTACGGCCGTGAATGACCCAAGCGGAATCTTGGCTGAAACGTCTTTGAGGTTGTTCCCACGTGCACCGATAATTTCAATATTTTTAATTTTGCTCAGCTTGCGACGCTCTTTTGGCACAGCAATTTCCAAATCACCACGCAAATATGAGGCGGTTAGGCTGTTCTTATTCGCAATCACCTCTTCAGGAGTTCCTTGTGCAATAATTTCACCACCATGCACACCCGCACCTGGGCCAATATCCACCAAATAGTCAGCTTGGCGCATAGTTTCCTCATCATGCTCAACAACCAGCACCGTGTTCCCCAAATCACGCAGGTTTTTTAGGGTAACTAGCAGCTTATCATTATCACATTGATGCAAACCAATTGAAGGCTCATCGAGCACATAAAGCACACCCGAAAGGCCAGAACCAATTTGCGAAGCCAAACGAATACGCTGCGCCTCACCACCAGAAAGAGTCCCTGCTTTACGTGAAAGCGTCAGATATTCCAAACCAACATTCGCCAAGAAGCCAAGACGTTCCGTAATTTCTTTTAGCGCACGAGAAGAAATCGCTTTGTCATTTTTGCTCAATTTTTTCGGCAATTCATCAAACCACACAACCGCATCTTCAATCGACATTTGTGTGATTAAACCAATATGAGAGTCCGCAATCTTAATTGCCAAAGTTTCACGGCGCAGGCGATGTCCGTCACAAACAGAACAGGCCTTCAACCCCTGATAGCGCGAGATTGTTTCACGCCCTTGCTCAACTTGCGACTCTCTCCAGCGGCGTTGCAAGTTTGGCAACACACCTTCAAAAGTCTTGTTCACAGTCTGTGTGCGAGCATTGTCGTCATATGTGAATTTAATTTTGTCCTCACCCGAACCATAAAGCACAACTTTGCGCACTTCTTCAGGCAAGCTCTTCCACGGTGCGTGCACGTCCATTTCATAATGCTCGCAAATTCCCGTCAAAGTCTGGCGATAAAAACGGCTAGTGTTTGAAGACCAAGGCGCAATCGCTCCTTCATAAAGCGACTTAGTTTTGTCAGGCACAACCGCGTTCGGGTCAAAAAACATCTCCGTTCCCAAACCGTCGCAAGATGTACAAGCGCCAAATGGCGAGTTGAAAGAGAACATGCGTGGCTCAATTTCTGCGATAGAAAATCCGCTCACAGGGCATGCCAAATGCTCAGAGAATGTCATGCGATCATTTTCTTTATGCTCACCAATGTCTGATGAGAACTCAGCAAAAACCATTCCGCCACCATGGCGCAAAGCAGTTTCCACACTGTCGGCCAAGCGCTGCTGAATGTCGCCCTTCACCACAATTCTATCAACCACAATTTCAATATTATGCTTCTTGTTTTTGTCCAAACTAGGAAGCTCTTCTGGACCATAAACACTGCCATCAATCATAATGCGTTCAAAACCAGCCTTCACAGCATTTTGCAATTCCTTGCGATGCTCACCTTTTTGTCCGCGTGCAATTGGAGAAAGCAGCAAAATCTTCGCGCCCTCTGGCAATGTCAAAATGCGATCAACAATTTGTGTCACCGTTTGCTTTTCAATCGGCAAACCTGTTGTAGGCGAATATGCCACGCCAATACGAGCCCAAAGAAGACGCATATAGTCATAAATTTCCGTCACAGTTCCCACAGTTGAACGTGGGTTTTTTGAAGTGGTTTTTTGCTCAATCGCAATCGCTGGAGAAAGACCCGTGATATACTCAACATCTGGCTTGTCTTGCAGCTGCAAGAACTGGCGCGCATAGGCGGAGAGTGACTCAACATAACGTCTTTGCCCTTCGGCATAGATAGTGTCAAAAGCCAACGAAGATTTCCCCGAGCCAGACAATCCTGTCACCACAACCATCTTGTTTTTCGGGATATCAATATCCACGTTTTTCAAGTTATGTTCTTTTGCGCCTTTTACTGAAATTATACTCGTTTCCATACTATCCAATTCTCTCCAAATTTATAATCAAATTAACCCTTGCATATAGCAATATTAATGCTTAACAATCAAGGTAATAAACAAAAATCATTGAGGTATATATATGGCTGGTGGATCAATTAACAAGGTTATCCTAATTGGGAATTTGGGCAAAGCACCTGAAATCCGTTCAACGCAAGACGGGCGCGAAATCGCGAACCTAACAATCGCAACAAGCGAAAGCTGGAACGACAAAAGCAGCGGCGAAAAACGTGAGAAAACTGAGTGGCATAGAGTCGTAATTTTCAACCCAGGCTTGGTGACTTTGGCGAAGAAATACCTCAACAAAGGTTCAAAAGTATATCTTGAAGGTCAATTGCAAACACGCAAATGGCAAGATAATAACGGCCAAGATAAATACACAACAGAAGTTGTTTTGCAAAATTACAACGGCAACATGACATTCCTCGACGGCGCAAAAAGCTCTGGCGGTGGTGATAATTCTGGTGGTGGATATTCAAACAACAACGCTGGCGGTGGAAACTCTGGCGGCGGAAACTCCGGTGGCCAAAGCAACGCTCCAAGCTATGACGCCGTTGAAGGTTTGGACGACGAAATCCCGTTCTAGGGAGCTTTTAATTGTTTCCCCGCTGGCGCTCTTTGCGCTGGCAGGCGGAAACGCCCTCAAGGCCGTGGTTTTTAATTTCTCCCCGCTGCGGCTGCGCCTTGCAGACTGAGAACGCTCAAGGCTGTGGGTTCGGAACTTATATGTAAACGATC
>JALZVI010000006.1 GCA_023301015.1 Rickettsiales bacterium
GACGCTCTTCCGATCTTTGCGTGGAGGAGTTGGACTGTTTAGAGCCTCAGATAGAGTGACCCGAAAGGAATGGGAGAGATACACAGAAGCGCTGGAGGTAGAGTCAACATTGCCAGGTATAAACGGCATTGGCTACATAGCATATGTTGAGGAAGAAGAGCTAGGTGAATACCTCAAAGACGCAAGGGCAGACGGCTCCCCCAACTTCAAAAACCACCCTGAAACAGACTTCAATGATAAATTTGTTATACAATATATCTTCCCTGTCGACATCAACAAAGAAGCGATTGGGTTGGACATTGGCTTTGAAGCCAACCGACGTGAAGCGGCAGAAAAATCAAGAGACTCAGGCAAGTCAGCGATGACAAGAAAGATTTTGCTAGTGCAAGACTCAACAGCTCAGCCAGGATTTTTGCTACTAATCCCCGTGTATAACAATTCCGACAATAGCATCTTAGAAGGATGGGTATACGCACCCTTCATAGGAAGCAACTTCCTAAAAGACATAGAAAAATCAACAAAGGGGCTGCTTGCCATTTCGATATATGACGGAGCTGCAAAAGAAGAAAACCTAATCTATTCTAGCCCTACTAAAAACCGGAAAGCAAAAGACGGATTAAACACACCCCTTAAAAAAACCACCTCAATTTCTTTGGCAGATAAAGAGTGGACAGTTGTTTGGGAGACCAGCCCCGAGTTCTTTGACAGACTAAACAAATTAAGACCAGACATAGTCCTATTCTCATGCCTCATGCTAACAGGAATCCTATCATTCCTGTTCTTCCTCCTCTCAAGGCTATACAGCTCTGCATCGGTTGAAGCCAAGAGAAACCAAGAGAAACTTGCAGAAGCAATAAAGTTCGAGAAGCTTATTAAAGACAAAAACCCTGACTTAATGTTTGTCAAAGACAGTGAGTATAGAATCATTGACGCAAACCAATCCTTCCTAAACCTCTACCCCAAAGAAAAACAAGGCAAAGTTATCGGCTACACAACCCTCGAGGAATACAGACCTGAAGACGTTAAGCAATTTACCGAGCAAGACAGAATTGCATTTGAAACAGGCTTCTCAAAAACAGTCGAAACCCTTAAATACCCCAATAAAGATATTAGAACCTTGTACACAACAAAAACTCGCTTCCATAACAGCGAAGGCGAAGCGTTCATCCTTGGAGTTAGCCGCGACATAACCGAAATCCGACAAAAAGAAGAGCAGCTTATAAGCATCGGTAGAATATTAGAAGAATCAGTGAATGAGATATTTGTCTTCTCTTGTAGCAACCTCAAGTTCCTAATGGCCAATAGAGGTGCACGCGACAACCTTATGCACACAATGGAAGAACTCAACGAAATGACCCCACTCTGCATCAAGAAAACCATAACAGAAGACAAGTTCAAGAGAATGCTGCATCCCCTCCTTACGGAAGAAAAAAAGAAAGTTGTGTTTGAAACAACTCATACTCGCAAAGACAACTCCACATACGAAGTTGAAGCTCATGTCCAGACAATGGAGTATCAGGGCAAAAATGCGTTCTTCGCAGTTGTAATAGACATCTCTGACAGAAAAAAATACGAGAAGAAGATCACAAAATACCTAATGGAACTAGAGCGCTCCAACCAAGAGCTAGACGAATTTGCACAGATTGCATCCCACGATCTAAAAGAACCCCTGAGAGGAATTCAGAACCACTCAGCGTTCCTAGTTGAAGAGCATAGCAACGAGCTAGACGAGCTTGGAAAAGAGAAATTAGGCAGAATCAATTTCCTTAGCAAAAAAATGGAACGCCTAGTGTCCGACCTCCTTTATTATTCAAAACTTGGGCATGGCGAACAGGCGATTATGGATACAGATCTAAATGAGGTGGTGAAAAACCTTGAAGAAACATTCAGCGACAACGACCAAATGGAATTACTTATTCCAGAAAAGTTGCATTCAGTTCGCTGCAATAAAGTTAGGATCACAGAAGCCCTTCGCAACTTAATTTCGAACTCGCTCAAATATAATGAGAACGAGGTGAAAACAATAGAAATAAGATCAACCAGCATCTTCAGAAACGGCAAAGATTCCATACTTCTTTCAATCAAAGATAACGGCATCGGAATCGACAGTAAATTCCATGAGAGCATCTTCAGAATGTTCAAAAGACTGCATAAAGAATCCGCTTATGGAGGCGGTAGCGGCGCTGGACTCAGCTTTACAAAGAAAATCGTAGAACGCCACGGCGGAGAAATATGGCTAGAATCTGAAAAGGGAGTTGGAACAACTTTCTTCATCTCATTGCCAAAAAAACAGGATAAGCAGTAGCTGACATGCAAAAAACACAAACACATCAGGTTATACTTATAGTTGAAGACAGCGATGACGACTTTGAATATACATATCGCTCACTCCGCAATTCCAAACTCTCCAACATGATCCACAGATGCGAGGATGGAGACGAAGCTCTAGACTATATATATCAACGCGGAGTGTATAATCAGAAAAACGCGCCAGCCCCTAGCCTAATTCTACTAGACCTAAACATGCCAGGCCTGGAAGGAAAAGACGTACTAAAAGAGATCAAAGGCAACATTGCGTATAAAAACATACCAATCATCGTCTTAACAACCTCTTCCGAGAGCACAGACATGAAAGAATGTTCTGACTTAGGCGCCAATACCTACATTACAAAACCCATAGGCATAGACAACCTCTTCGAGGCAATTATGCGCCTAAAGGACCACTGGCTAGAAATTGCCTTCATACCAAACCAAGACCAACAATAGCAGGATTCCACAATGCCTAAAACAGCAGAGCAAAAAGCAGAGCAATATAGAAAAGAACTAGACCAGTTCGCGCGCATCATCTCTCATGACATCTCAGCACCAGTGAGGAGCATCACGGGGAACATCGACCTCTTAGAGAGAAAGCTAGACAACAACATCGGCGATGATGAAAGAACCCTACTTGCCAACATTAAAAGAGGCAAAGAACGCTATATGGCAATGATGCAAGCCATCAATGACTACGCCAAATTCAGCCTTCGCCACACCCCTTCCAGCGAAGCATTTAGCGCTGCAAAGCTTGTTGAAGACGCGAAAACCGCGCTAATAAAAAAGCTAATTGCCCATGACGCAGAAGTCGATCTAAATCCAGACGCATTGCCACTAATTAACGGGGACGAAAAGCAGCTATATTTCGTCTTCTGGGAGCTTATTGACAACGCCATAAAATATCGAGATAAAGACAGAAAACTTAACATCAAAATATCCTGCGAAAGCAACGACGAAGAGCATATATTTTGCGTAGAAGACAACGCAATTGGCATTGAAGAGAGATTCTACGAGAAAACCTTCCAAATCTTCCGCAAATTACACCACGAGAAAGACTTCCCTGGCATGGGTGTTGGCCTAGCCTATTTGCAGCGCATTATTGACACTCACGGCGGTGAATGCTGGATAGAATCAGAATCAGGGAAAGGCTCCAAATTCTTCTTCACATTGCCTATTTAGTGTCCCCAAGGCCGCAAAAACATAAAATTTTAAGAAAATACCACCCAAAAGGGCTTCTTCTTAACGAACTATAAACCATGTTACTATTAAATTAATAGTATCGGTTTGCTTCTATGGCAACCATTCAAGCAAGTTTATTAAGGAGAGGTCCAAGTGAAAAAACTATCAATAATCGCATCAATTTTCACATTCATAATTGCCGTTGCGTTGGCTAGCCCTGCACATGCAGAAGGCCAGCTCTTCATCTCCCCTCAACGTGTTGACCTCAATAAGAAGGCCGCAGTTGGGCAGCTTCATTTGGTGAACAAATCTGACAGCATCAAGCAATATGAAATCAAGATCATCAACTATGCAATGAATGAGAAAGGAAATCTTTCCGTCGTTGAAGAACTCCCATATTCAGCCAAAAAATTCATCCGCTTCTCACCACGCAAAGTTACCCTTGAAGCTGGAGAAGATCAATATGTCCGCGTTATGGCGCGCATGCCAAAAACTTTGGAAGAAGGCGGCTATCACACGCATATCGAATTCCAAGAAGTTCAAGGCGCATTCAACCGCAAATCCGATTCAAAAGATCTGGGCGAAGGTAACACCAGCTTCAAAATCGCTTCCACATACAGCGTTGCGATTCCTATTTTCGTAAAGAACGGAGCAGCAGAGGGCGCAGCAGACCTAATCGCCGCCAAAGCTACAGTAACTAAGGGCGCAAGCAATGGCTCTGTAGAAGTGGAAATGACCCGCAGCGGAAATGACACAACCTACAATCTCGTAAAAATCTATTATATCGACGCTTCAGGGGCTAAGCACATCGCATCAACCCCAGCAAAAATCCCTGTCTATCGCGAAGCTGACAACGTCAAACGCAAATTCCAGCTCAGCTTGCCAAAGGGAGTTGTTTTCAATGGCGGCGAACTGCAAATTTCGCTACATGAGCTAGACAGCAAAGAAGAGGAAGCACCGCTAGATGTTGTTACTGCCACAATCCAGTAAGAGCGAGAAGCGCTTCACAAATTACTTTGCAGTTGCATCAACATCTTTCGCCTTGGCTGCCACCAGCTCACTAGTGGCTCTGCCCGCCAATTCCGAACCATTCAACTTCACCGAAGAGCCAATAGAGCAAGAAAACCCATTCTTCGAAGGCAGCCCACCCGAGCAAGTTGAAGCCGTTAGCACCCTACCAGAACCCGCTGAAGAACCAGAAACGAGACTTGAAGAAATTGCTGAAGACGAAGACGAAAACGCCGATTTCAACGACAACTTCCTCCTCCTCAAAGTCACCTCCGACTCACTCCTACTCAACAACGGACTCAGCGCCTATGAAGTTGATGAAGAGCTATTCTTCTCATTCTTCGAGCTTGTCGACACCGTCTATTTCCCCATCGAAGTCTATGATGAAGAGCAAAGCGCAAAAGGCTGGTTCATTGAAAAAGAGAACGACTTTTACCTCGACATCAAAGCAAACGCCCTAATCATCAAAGGCCGTAAGCAAAAATTTTCTGAGCAGGATGTACGCATAATTGACGGCGAAATCTATGTCAGCAGCAACGCCCTCAAAGACTGGTTTGGCCTAAGCTTTGACCTCAACTTCTCGCGCCTAACTCTTGACATTGAATCAACCGAAAAGCTCGCTTTTCAAGAGGAGCTGGAGCGCAAAGAAAAATGGCGCAAGCTCAAATCTGGCGGACAAACAAGAGCGAAGGAATATGAAAAAGCCGAGCTTCCATACAAGCTAGCAGAAATCCCATCCTCCACCATAATTTTGGGCAGCAACTATAACGACACCGGCGGGCAGAAAACAACAACAGGCAGCTATTCAATCCAAGGCTCAGGCGACTTCCTAGGAATGAGCAGCGACTTCTTCCTATCTGGCACCGACGAGGAAGACATCTCCGACACCCGCCTGCGCCTATATCGCTATGACGAAGACAGCGTTTTTGAAGGCACTGACATCAAGCAGTTCGAAATTGGCGACATCTCCCCCGCCCGTCTAAACCTTGCTGGAAGCGGCGGAACGGAGCGCGGCGCCAAGATCACCAACAAATCCCTCGGCCAAACCAGCACGCCAGACAACGTGTTGATCGAAGGCGAAGTTGAGCCAGGCTGGGAAGTTGAACTCTATCGCAACGGCGAGTTCATCACCTTCCTATCCGACACAAATAACGGCCGTTTTGAGTTCACCGACCTCACCCTAGAAGGCGGCCTCAACATTTTCCGCATCGTAAAATACGGTCCGTTTGGCGAGAAAGAAGAAGAATTCCGCCGCTTCTTCATCGGCGCAGGAATCCTCAAGCAAGGCGAAGTGCGCTATGAGGCATCAGTATCACAAGCAAACCAACCGCTACTTCCCACCACAATCGGCGGCTATGACCTCAGCGGAGATCACCGCATTGTTGCCAGCGCTGAATATGGCGTAACCGAAAATTTCTCAATCGGCGGCGGGTTCTATTCTGGCCCCATCCTCGACGAAAACCGCAATGCCGCCCTGCTCTCGAGCCGCGCCTCAATTTTGGGAACATACAACGCCCTCGATCATCTCGCCAATGACGACAACACATCAATCAGCTCATTCTCCAACCGCATGAGCTTTGCCGATTTCAACATCTCCAGCTTCGCCACATATTACGCTGGCTTTGACCAAGCCGAAATTGACACCGAGCTAGATTCCAGCATCGACATCAGCACAAATATAGACATGTTCGGCCTAACTAGCCTCAATTTGCGATTCGGGACGGAATATGAAACATTCCAGTCCGACAAAACCCGTCGCGGCTATTCAAACCAAGTTTCCACCATCGTCCAAGGCTTTGTTCTCAGCAACAAACTCAACTGGGACATCACCGAAACCGCAGGCTCAGAAGCAGAAACTGCAAATGGCGAATTCTTCTTCCGCAAACGCTTGAACGATCCATTCTCAGATGAAGGGCACGACATTTTGCTGCGCACCAACTTCAACTACACAATCGAACCAGAAGCCACCCTCGATTCCTACACGGCCACGGCAGAAAAAAACATTTCCGATTCAACCCGCGCACGCCTCAGTCTAGCGCAAAGCTTTGGCGATGCAGAACGAACCACCTACGGGCTGGGCTTGAACTATGCGCATGACTATTTCCTAGCAGGCCTAAACAGCAGCTACGACTCAGAAGGCGACATGGCAATTGGACTCAATTTCCGCTTCAATGTTGGGCCAAATTATGAAGATGGCGGGCTAGAATTCATTGAAAATGAACGCGCGCAGCGTGGTAGCGTTGAGGCATCCGTCTATCTCGACAACAATAATAACAGCAAATTTGACGAAGGCGACGAGCCGCTGGAAGATGTCGCCCTAAAAAGCCGTTTTGGCGCAAAAGGCCAAACCAACAGCAGCGGCAAGGCCTACCTTCACGGATTCTCAGGCTACAGAACCGACGATATATCCATCGACTACACCACCCTCCCCGACATTTTCTACGTCCCAAAATCAGACGGCTTCCGCGTTGTTCCACGCCCGGGCAACACTGCTCAGCTTGACTTTCCAGTGGTTGTGGGCGGAGAAATCGACGGCCAAATCACCCTCACATCTGACCAACTTAACCGCACCTACGACTTTAGCATCTTCGCCTTGGAGCTAGTGGATGGAGAAGGAAATCTGGTGAAAAAAGTTCAGGCCGATCAAACTGGTTATTACATTTTCGAGCGGATAATCCCCGCTGAATACACACTCCGCATCAGCGAAGAAAGCATCGCCGCAGCAGAATATACTGGCCAAACTGAAACACCAATCGCATTCGATCCCGATGATCCAGTGCTAACAGGCACAGATTTCAACGGAACTCTTGCTGTTGAAGCCGAGATGGCCGCAGCCGAAGCCGCAAAACTTGCTGCCAAAAATGCCGAAACACCAATCGACCAAACCACCGAACTTGAGAAGCTCGAAGCAGCAGAAAGCGTTGAAGACATCAAATCTGAGATAGAGGAAATAGAAGAAGCCGAGGAAGCCGAAGAGACTCAAGAAGAAATCATGGAGCAAATTGAAGCTGAAGAAGACGAGCCAGTCGACACTCGCCCCGTTATCAAAATATATGTAGAACCTTCAGCCTAATTCTATTGGTAAAGAACCTTTACTCCAATCGCATCACCACCAGAATTTGATGTTGAATAGCTACCAGAGTCTTCAATAGTGTTCGCAGGAATCATCAATTTCGCACCTAGCTTAAATGAATTTTGTTCCGCATCAGCGCCAATAGCAATGCTCAAAGACGTGCTGCCCAATCCACCACAACTAGCATTTAAGCCAGCAATTGAAAGCCTAACCTGCTCAACATTGAGCGTTGAAGTGCCGTTTGAAACAATCGCATTATTCTCACATGATATATTAATCATCTCACCGGCCGTTCCAGCAACTGACACAACACCCGCTTTTCCACTTGCTGGACAATCATAATCCGCCGTGTTTGTGCATGTAATACTGTCATCTGCACCCAAAGTCACCTCGTTCGCGCCAGCATTATTTGAAAAAGAGAAAACGCCAAACTCAACTTCTTCAGCCGTCAAACTCAGCGATTCAACGAACGAAACACTCGCATCAATCTGAACATCGTCAGCATGTGAAGAGCCCACATAACCAGCCACAGACACCGCTGCTGCTAGTAAAATCGTTAAGTACGTTTTGTTGGTTGTGTTTCTCATCTATTTACACTATACAGTAGCATTGGTTAACCTGTAGTTAACAATATACACAATCCAACAGAGTATTTGAAGTAATATTTAAATGAACACGAGGCGAATCCTCTGAGGCCTAGAATTACCGCCGCCGTTAGTCGTATATGTCCCGCTAATATTTCCACTCGCATTTCTAACTTTCAAGCGCCCGCCCCAATAAAGAGTATCATTTGTCGGGTTCCCGCTAATTGTATGGGTCATTTCAACACTGTTGAGTCCTCGACACCGCGTTTTCGCTTGCCCAGTAATATAAATTTCACTCCGCCCAACATCAAAAGTCGCTGCACCATTTGATATTCTCGCCGTACCCCTGCAAGAAATATCCACCACCGCCCCATTCGAACCAGTTAAAACCGTCGATCCGGGAGTGCCAAAAGCTTCACATACATAGCTTGATGAATTATTGCATGTAATCGAACCCGTAATTGGATCGAGCGTATTATTCAAATCCCCGCCATTTGGCAAATACTCAATCGCCCCAAAATCCAAATCCACCGAAAACGCCAGATTTGCGGGAAGTAGCAAAGCAAAGATTATGAACAAAATTCTTTTCATAGCCGCACAATATCACAGCAAAAATATTTATGCACAAAAAAAGGGAAGCACGCAAACGCGCACATCCCTTCAGACACAAAAAAGCCGGAGCATTGCTCCGGCTTTCCCTTATTCTGTCTTAATTCAAATACTAGTTATATACCGCACGAACTGTTACTGCATCGCCGTTTGTATTTGTTGTTGAATACGCTTCAGCGTTTGGAGCTGCTGAAAGGTTCAAACGTCCGCCTACGAAAATCTGATCTGTACCAGCTGTTAGCGTGATAGAGTCTGAAGTTGTCGCCAAGTCAACACATGCAGCATCTGCTTGAGCATTGATTTTGATTTCAACGTTATCAAGAGCAATTGTGTCATCACCAGCTACGTTAGCCAATGTTCCTGTTGCTTCACATGATACGTTCACCAAAGCACCTGTTTCGCCTTCCACATCAACAGAACCAACTGTTCCTGTTGCAGCAGCAGTATAGTTTGTTGCATCAGAGTTAGTAATTGTTCCGCCTGTTGCATCCAATGTGAATGTCGCAGCAGCAGCTGAACCTGTGAAGTCAATTGTACCGAAATCCATCGCTGTTACGTTAGCGAATGATACACCTGAACGGAAAACCGCGCTTGCATCGATGTCTTGATCAAGAGCCTGAGCTCCAGTGATCGCTGCACCTGAAATTAAAGTTGCTACCAAAAGTTTGTTACCTAGTTTCATAATATTCCCCTCATTTGTTTTTTGTTTGTTTATTTTAGTTTTTGTTTAATCTGGATAATCCCTTATCATGTTAATCATTCTACACACCATATGTTTACATCCGTTAAACACAATGTCCCGCACGAGTAGTATTTGAACACCGAAATAAACCTTATTTGACGCATCTTAACACTTGCATAGCACCAAAATCAGTGTTAAAACGTTGTAATACTTGGGTTTAAAGCCAATTAACACAAAACAATTAGTTAATACAAAAACTGCACATAACTTGAATTATATGTTAGGATTGCCCCGATAACTGACATAAAAGGACTATATAGAATGGAAGCTCTGGATAAATACGTTGGATATAAGATCAAAGAACGCCGTAAGCTGCTTAAGCTAAGCCAAACTAAACTGGCTGAACTCATGGGACTGTCATATCAGCAAATACAAAAATATGAGAACGGCTCAAACAAAATCACCCTCTCCCGATTAATCCAACTTTCAAAAGTTCTCAACATCCCAACTGAATATTTCTACGAAGGCGCAGACCTAGACGATGATTTGGGCAAGCCTATACATAGTAATGTAATTAGAACAGAGCGCACGCACCCACTAAACATACTTATGGTGGAAGACAATGCCGATGACGAGATATTGCTGCGCAACGCAATTGAACAAAGCGCTGAGAATGTAAATATAAGCGTAGTACGCGAAGCTGACAAGGTTATCGACTTCCTCCGCAACTACTCAAGCAAATACGGCCAAGCAAAGCCAGACATTATATTCATGGATTTGAGCCTACCCAAAACCGACGGCATCAGCATCTTGAAAAGCATCAAGAAAGATCGCGACCTACTGGAAACACCAGTCGTTATTCTAACAAACTCCATCAACGTGGATGAGATGACAGAAATCTACAAGCAACAGGCTGCAGGCTTCATCCCAAAATCATTCGACTTCAATCAATTCGCCGACGATATAGAAACCGCGATCAAGTATTGGAGCAAAGTGGTTGTATTGCCAAATATGTAGGAGTTTTTGATTTCTCCCCGCTGGCGGCTTCGGCTTGCAGACTGAGAACGCTCAGGGCTGCCACTCCAAACTACGTCATTACAGGGCCAATCTACACCCAAATCTAGTCTTTATATATATGCGCCATATATATAGCCCCATTATTATTGCATCTTTAAGGCAAAATTTCGCCAACCAATAAGCTGCGCCAGCCCTGAGCACTCTCAGTCTGCAAGCCTAAGCCGCCCGCGGGAAGGAAATCAAAAACTAAAACAATTAAAAACTTGCCCGATATCTCATCAGCAGCAATGCCTCTTCATCAGCATCTTGCACATGATCTGGCTCAAACCTCAGCATCGAACCTAGCGAAAGCTCCGCGCCTCCAGCCAGCTTCACGTCATAAAACGCCTCCACATCAATCTCACGCCCCTCAGGCGCAAGCGAAATGTTGGATTCCTCGAATATAATCGAGCCATCCAAAGCGATATCCTGCGGTAAAGTCACCGACCCACTGCCAGAATCAACCCGAAGCGGTTGCGAAACCGTTAGGCCAAAGCTGTCACGCTCACTATATATATCGTCAACAATCGCACCCACAGCAAAAGAGCTAGACTGCACATCGCTCAAATTATCCACCAGCGAGTTCTCTGCCACGTCCATCTTCGTCACACCAAAGTTATAGTTCGCATTCAAACGCACTCCATCCATAGGGCTATAGCTCGCCGCGATACCTGTATAATAGGTCTGCGCGCCGTCATCAGACAAGCCAAGTGCTCCGCCAGACTCTGAGCCTAGGAATGTCCCGCTCTCGTCTGTCACACCGCCCTGCACCGAAAGGCTCAAGCCACCTGCGTCATATAAGTTCGCTTCAGCCACATAACCACCAACATCGTCATCATCAGCAAAATCAAAGCGCTGCGTTTCTAGCGCACCATTATATGTAGCAAACTTCAGCCCCACATTTCCAAGCTTATACTCCGTCCCAACACTCGTTGCGCGGTCTGCCAAGCTCAAATACGGGTTTTCAAACGCCTCACTCACATATAAACCAGAATCAACATCCGCAGAAACTGATGCAAAACCAAGCGCATGCGCCGCGTTTGTGTTATAGCCCACAGTCGCATCTACATCACTCAGGGAATATGTCATCAACGCCTTCGTGCCATTTTCTCCTTCCTCACGATCGCCATAATCACTAATCTGCCTGCGGTTCACGTCATCATCCTGCGAATCAAGAGTGAAGCCAACCTTATACTTCCCATCCACATTCACAGTATTAGAAAACTCGGAACGATTGAAATCACTCAGGAGCTGCTGAGCATTTTGCCTCACACCACCTGCCGTAACCAAGCTATCCAACCCAACCGTGAAATCACGATTTAGAGAATCAACAAAGATGAAGCTTTGCGTAGTTTTGCTCATTGCATCACCAAATGCCGCCGAAAGGTTAAGCCCACTAGATGCAAATGAAACTCCAGAAGGAGTACGCGCCGCCGCAATCGTCCAATCACCATCATTAGGGTTTGTCGCCGCTTCCAAGTCAATCAGCCCGCGTCCATAAATTTCATCAGTCCCTATATCGCCAATATCCTCAGCAGTCTCAAACAAAATGTTCAGAACCTGATCCGAGGTAAGATGCGGATATGCCCCTTTCAAAATTGCCAAAGCCCCCGCTGCATTTGGAGCTGCGAATGAAGTTCCGTTAGCCTCATCAAATGCCCCATCCAAGTCTGTCGTTGAATTAATCTCACCAGGTGCAGCCAAGCACCACTCTTGCGTCACACCGCAATGGTTACTAAAGCTCGAAATATCTCCAAAGTCATCAACCGACACAACATTCAGCCAGTTTTGCGTCCAATCATAGCCCTCCAAATTCACAGAATTCACAGTTCCGTCAAAGTAAAAAGGCGCTGCAGCGTCATACCCAGACTCACTCGCGCCATTATTCCCCGCCGCCCAAACATAGACCTTGCCAGCGTTGACACCATTATTAAACTCCTCAATCTTATTAGTACCAAGCTCTCCACTACCAAAATCCGTAGCAGAATATTCAGCCCGCAGCGCTGATTGCGTGATCGTACCCTCCAACTCAAACCCAACATTTCCCGTGTCAGCCGCAGGAGAAATTGACAAATCAGCGCCATAGCTATTATTCACAATATCAACATTCGTAAATGCATTGATATACTCATAACTTCTAACCAAACTACTATTGGTCAAATCACTCTTAATCGGCAAAATCTTCGCCTCAGGCGCAATTCCTGACGTTCCAACAGCATTACGCTCAGCCGCAATCACACCCGCCACATTTGTCCCATGCCCATCAGTATCAGCTTCAGCATCTCCCGAACAGCCCGATGCAACACATGTCACATCATGGTCAAGCAGCAAATTATTCACCAAATCTGGATGATCCGTATCTACCCCAGAGTCAATCACCGCCACAGCCACATAGCTGTCAAAATCATCATTCAACAACACACCAGCTGCATCACGGTTATAAACCCGACCGTCATACCCTCGCGCATGAGCATCATTTGCATTCAACAGCTCAATCCCTTCATTTCCACCAGTTTCTGCCGTAATAAACGTCGCAGCATCATCAGCCGCAGGGTTGTCAAAACCAGCCTGCAATGAAGCACCGTCATAAGCCGAATTTCCAACATCGTTAGAAACAACGCCAAAATCAACTGTCAAAGAGCCAGCCGCAGGCCCAGCAGCACCGCCACCGCCACTGCTGCTACCACCACCAGAGCTAGTTAGCGCAAAAGCACCGCCAACTACGGCAGCTCCAGCAACTCCCCAAGCAATATTATTAGGAGACAGCAAGCCAGGGCTTTTCACATAAGGCTCATTGGGGCTAAGATTCACACCACCCTGAGATTGCCTCTGCGTTGCCTGCCAGCCTTGATTATAGCGGTCATTCAGTACTTGCGCCGTGCGCACATCCACCCTACCCGAATTTGGCAAACCATTATCCAGCTGAAAGCGCGAAATTGCACTGCGGGTAGTCTGATCCATCACCCCGTTTGGAGCAAAGCCAATATACCCCATATTTTGCAAAATCGTTTGGATAGAAGCCACGTTCTGCGAATATCCCGCCGCCGCACTACTTGCCATGCTTACAGTTGGTGAAGAGGCCTTCGCATCAAGGGCAGATACTGCCACCAACGCGGTTGTAACACTTGCTAGCGCTACAAAAGTTTTAAATGTGTTTTTCATATAATAACTATGAATTTTCAAAACCCGAAAAGCTAGTAGTTTTTCGCAAAGCCAATGCTTAAAAAATCAAATGCGCAAAAACCCAAATTTTTGTTGCAGTTTACCCACTAACAACTATTTAGAATATATGCGTATATCCAATTTTTTACTCCCAATTCTCAAAGAAAACCCGAAAGAGGCAGAAATTGCCTCACATCGCCTCATGCTACGCGCAGGAATGGTGCGCCAGCTTGGCTCAGGGATCTATAACTGGCTACCACTTGGCCTCAAAGTTCTGCGTAATGTTGAAAATATTGTACGCACCGAGATGGACAAAATTGGCGTAGAAGTCCTCATGCCCACAATGCAGCCTGCTGAACTATGGGAAGAATCTGGGCGCTACGAAGCTTATGGCAAAGAAATGCTCCGCATCACCGACCGCCACGACCGCCAAATGCTCTTCGGCCCAACCGCCGAGGAAGTCGTCACCGACATCTTCCGCAACGCCTGCAAGTCATATAAAGACCTGCCAAAAGTGATATATAACATCCAATGGAAATTCCGCGATGAAGTCCGCCCTCGCTTCGGCGTAATGCGCGGCCGCGAATTCTTGATGAAAGACGCATACAGCTTTGACATCGACGAAGAAGCCGCAAAAAAGACATACTGGAAAATCCACGCCGCCTATCTGGAAATTTTCAAGAAGCTAGGAATGGAAGCAATTCCAGTTCAAGCAGACACAGGCCCAATTGGCGGAGATTTAAGCCACGAATTCCACATCGTCGCAGGCACGGGCGAATCTGCTCTATATTATAGCGAAGACCATTCATACGCCATGGCCGATGAAATGCACGACCCAGCCAACGCACCCGCAGACATCAAAGAAGCGCGCGGCATTGAAGTTGGCCACATCTTCAACTTCGGCAGCAAATATTCAGAATCCATGAAAGCCAAGCTGCAAGGCGCAGACGGCAAAGAAATCTATCCGAACATGGGTAGCTACGGAATCGGTATCAGCCGCATCGTCGGCGCAATCGTCGAAGCCAGTCATGACGACAACGGAATTGTTTGGCCAGAAGAAGTCGCACCCTACAAAGTCGGCCTAATCAACATCAAGCAAGGCCACGAAGAATGCGACAAGCTATGCGAAGAAATTTATAGCAAACTCCCAAGCTGCCTATATCACGACGCAAAAGCGGGCGCAGGCCAAAAATTCGCAGCAATGGATCTAATCGGCCTTCCATGGCAAATCGCTATTGGACCTCGAGGCTTGGAAAGTGGCACGGTGGAACTGAAGAACAGAAAGACAGGCGAGAAGGAAGAGCTGAGCTTGGAAGCGGCACTGGAAAAACTGAAATAAGGATCTGCACATGAAGATAATATTATTTCTAGCACTATCTCTTTTTAGCTTTGATGCAAATGCCCTTATGTCTAAAGAGAGCCAGTTCTTATCACAAGAGGTAAGAGTGACGCAGACAAAAACTTTCAACACAGAAGTAAGCCGAAACCTAATACATCTCGCACATGCAAACTGGAATGACAAAGCGGTGGAAGGCCACACTACGCCAGAGTTTTTTGCAAACTACAATAGCGGCGAATTCCTGAAATACATACCCTACGGCCAATTGATGAGTTTTGAAGGCGTATATCTTGTTAACAGCCAAAGCGAACAAACCACCGTCAGAGCCAAAGCGGCGTTTGAACTGAAAAAAGTAGACGTAATGGTAACCTACAAACTAATCAACGACCGCTATTTGATAGACGCAATCACAATCAACCCCATCGAGCCGAATAATCAAAAGCTTGACCAAGTTATGTGCTAAGCCAATGCAACCCCTCGCAATTTACGTCCACTACCCCTTCTGCAAAGCAAAATGCCCCTATTGCGACTTCAACTCCCATGTCCGCAGCAGCGTTGACGATGCAGCATTCGAGGCAGCATATATGCGCGAGCTGGAGCATTTTGCGACCGTCGCCAGCAACCGCCAAATCACCTCAATCTTCTTCGGCGGCGGCACACCATCCCTCATGCCCGCCCGCCTAGTTGAGCGCATCATCGCCAAAATTGACCAACTCTGGGGACTCAGCCCCACTTGCGAAATCACGCTCGAAGCCAACCCCACCTCCGTCGAAGCCGCGAAATTCCAAGCCTTCCGCGCCGCAGGAGTCAACCGCGTTTCCGTCGGCGTGCAAAGCTTTGACGAGGCCGAACTCAAATTCCTCGGCCGCGAACATTCCGCCAACGAAGCCCGCGACGCCATAGAGCTAGCCGCAAAAACCTTCGATCGCTACTCGTTCGACCTAATCTACGCCCTCCCCGAGCAAAAAATCGGCGACTGGGAAACACGCCTGCAACAAGCTCTTACCCTCACAAACGGCCACATCTCGCTCTACCAACTCACCATCGAGCCAGCCACAAATTTCTATCACCGCAAAGTCCCCGCCGCGCCAGAAGAAATCGCCGCCGATATGTACGACCTCACCCAGAAAATCTGCGAAGCCGCAAACCTCCCTGCCTACGAAATCTCCAACCACGCCACACCAACCCAAGAAAGCGCGCACAACCTCACCTATTGGCGCTACGGCGAATATCTCGGCATCGGCGCAGGCGCTCACGGACGCATCAACGGCCACGCCAGCGCAATCCTAAAATCGCCCGAAAAATGGCTAGAAAGCGTGCAAGAAAAAGGACACGGCTTGCAAGTTTTTGAAGCGCTCACCCCAGCCGAACAAGAAGAAGAGCGCGTAATGATGGGCTTGAGACTTGCCGAAGGCATAGAACTGCCAAGCCATCTCAACACCACCACCCTAATCAAAAGCGGACTTTTGGAAACCATCGGGCATAAAACCCGCACCACAAAACAAGGCCGCTTGCTGCTTAACTATGTTCTGTCAAAACTGCTGGACTAATCCCAAGCAACTCCATAATCGGCCGCGCCTTTGTATACATCTCCGCCAGCTCAGTTTTTGGCTCAGAACCACTAGTAATTCCACCACCAGCCTGAAATTCAAACTTGCGCCCTTTCACAATCAGCGTCCGAATCACCACCGAAAAATCGCAATCTCCAGCCCCAAACCAGCCCAGCGCACCACTATACAGCCCACGCTCCAGCCCCTCCAGCTCGTTGCAAAGCTCCATCGCCGCAATTTTCGGCGCGCCAGTCATTGACCCGGGCGGGAAGCAGCCAAGCACCACATCCATCGCCGACCCACTAACATCCGCCGTCACTGTTGAATGCATATGGTGATACGCTGGGTAGCTAGTCACCTCAAACAGTTCAGGCGTTTGCACCCGCACACAAGTGCGCGACAAATCATTGCGCATCAAATCCACAATCATCAAATTCTCCGCCTTGTCCTTCTCGCTCTCAGCCAGCACACTAGCCGCAACGCTTGTTGGCATAGTCCCCTTAATCGGACTAGTCACCGCCACGCCATCAGCCACGCTCAGCATTTTCTCAGGGCTGGAGGAAACAACCGCAACATCGCCAAACTTCATGAATGCCGAATATGGCGCTGGAGATTTCTGCGCCAGCTCGCAAAACAGCGCAAACACATCCACATCGCCCTCAAACTCACCCCAAAATTTCCGCGTCAAATTCGCCTGATACAAATCGCCCGCCGCAATCAACTCCTTGATCTCAGCCACCTTCCGCTCATAATCAGCGTCCGTCATATTAGAATCCAAGCGCAGCTCGCCCAAATCCTTATGCACAGGCAGCTCAGCTTCACGCCCCAACCCCCGAACTTCTTGGCTCTCATGGTCAAACTCAACCACATTCTCAAACCGCGCAAACAGTAAATCATCCAGCTTAATCTCACCAAGTGGCGACTCGCTCAAATCTTCCATCTGCCCACGCAGGCCATAGCCCAGCCAGCCGAACCACTGCTCACCAACAGCTTCCGCTGCCTTCAACTCATCTAAATTCGTGATTTTTTCGCGCAAGCCCCACGCTAAAAAGCTTCGTTTGCCAACGCTTGTGCCGCTATATAACAGCACCAAATTTTCCTCACCCGCCAAGCTGGCAGCATATCTCAGAGGTTTATCCCAAGGTGTTTCTGATGTCATCCAAAACCAATTTGCGGATTTTCTGCGTTTTTTCTGACGATTTGAACTTTTTGCCCTTCGCCCCGTTGCCCGCTACAATTTCAGAAATCGGCACAACCAAGCAGTTCACATTAGTCATAAACGCCTCATCCGCAGCTTCCAAACGGCTCATCTTAAAGTTGCCCTGCACAGTCTCGCCCTTATACAGCGTAATAACTTTCTGGCGGATTGAACCGGGAATAAGCTCCAGCTTTTTTGATGGTGTGTATAGAATTTTGTCCTTAATCCAGAACAAATTACCCGAAGCAGATTCACAAACATAGCCATCATCATCAAGCAAAATTGCGTTGTCGCATTTCTTCTCTTCAGCCTCAACCAGCGCCAGAGTATAATGCAGTGCGTTCATTGTTTTGGCTTGCGCAATTGCCGAAGCTTTTTGCTCAGTCACAATCATCTTCACATCATCAGGCACAGTCGCAATGCCCTCAACCGTTTCAATCACCACAGTCGGGTGCTTCGCCTTTGGCTTATATCCCTCACTCCCACTTCCGCGAGAAACTATGATACGCACAAAGCCTTGGTCGATTTTGTTCTTCTTCACCAGCGAACGCGCAATACCGCGCAAGTTTGATGCATTCAGCGGAATCCGCACATCCATCAAGCCTTTCGTCATTCTGTTCAGGTGATAATCAACGTTATATAACTTGCCATTTTCAATACGAATAGTTTCAAAAACGCCATCCCCAAAGCGGAAACCACGATCGGAAGTTGGAACTTTCGCATCTTCTGACGGAATAAATTGATCTTGAAAGTATGTGTATTTCATGTCATCACATTATACTATTCAAAAGTTAATCGCGCAAGGGTGATAATTAATATGTCTGAAAAACAAAAGAAAAATGAGAAAAACGGCAGTTGGGGAGAGGTTCTAAAAACCTTCGCATGGGCGCTCATCATCGCCACAATTTTCCGCACATTCCTCTTTCAACCCTTCCACATCCCATCAGGCTCAATGAAGCCCAATTTGCTAGTTGGCGACTTCGTGATCGCCTCACAAACCGCCTATGGCTATTCAAAACACTCATTCCCATTCATCTCCCTCCCCCTTTTCGAAGGCAGAATTTGGTATACCGAACCTGAGCGCGGGGATGTTGTTATTTTCAAAGTCCCAGAAAAAAGCTTCGGCGAAAATGTGATG
>JALZVI010000007.1 GCA_023301015.1 Rickettsiales bacterium
CTTTTGTTTCTTCCAGCTCAGATTTTGGAACCTGATGCGTGACCTTGAGGTCTAGGTCGGTGAGGGTTGAAGGAAAGATATCAGAGAAGATTTTTGCGCCTTGGCTGCCGCCGATGACGAGCAAGTTGATCTTTTTTCCAACTTCAGGAAGTGGCGATGAGGTAAATTCATTGCGCACAAAGCTCCCCACATGTTTCGCCTGCTCACCAGCAAATTTTGTTATGGGAAATGAAGTTGCGGTGTGGTCAGCATGTTTTTGCAAAACGCGATTCACTTTTCCAAGCACTGCATTTTGTTCATGCAGAATGATTTTTTTGCGGAAGATTTTTGCCGCGACTATTGGTGGAAAAGATGCATAGCCACCAAAGCCGATTACGGCATCAAATTTGCGGATGAAGAGGAGGGATTGGATGAAGCCGATTCCGAGTCTGAACATGGCAATGGCTTTCTTCAATGCTTTCCCCGAAGGACTGGCGCAGCTGATTGTGTGGACGGGGAAGCTATATTGCGCGAAGTATTTTTTGCCGCGGGCGTCGGTGGAAAATTCTACGTCATATCCTTTGCTGTGCAAAAAACTTCCCAATGCAATTGCTGGAAAAACATGCCCGCCCGTACCGCCTGTTGCTAATAATATTCGTTTATTTTGAGTCATAGCGCTTCCTTGTTAGGGCAAGAAAAATGCCGATTGAAATTGAGCTGGCGATGATGGAAGAGCCGCCGTAGGAAATGAATGGCAAAGTTTGCCCCGTAGTTGGAAGCAGCTGCGTTGCAACGCCCATATTGATGAATGATTGTAGCCCAAAATTCATCAAAATCCCTGCACCTGCGATGATCTTGAACGGGTCTTTAAAGCTGTAGAGTTTCATGAGGCCATAGATGGTGATGAAGGCATAGATGCCGATTACGATAATGGCGACAAGCCAGCCCATCTCTTCACCGAGGACGGAAAATATGAAATCAGTATGCGAATCGGGGATTGATTTTTTTACGATTCCTTCGCCCGGCCCACGCCCAAAAAATCCGCCACTTGCGAAAGCCTCGAGTGATTTATTGACTTGGTATGCTTCAAATGATTCTGGGTGCAAAAATTTGTCAAAACGTGCGGCAACATGGCTGAAGATGAAATAGGCCAAAACGATGAATGTGATGCCAGAAAGTGCCAGAACCCCAAGAGTGATTAGGCTGAGGCCTGCGAGGAAATATTGCCCGATCCAGATGATTGATATCATGAGGAGGACGGATATGTTCGGCTGCAAGAACAGCATGAGGGAGAAGCTTGCAAAGACGGCGCTGGCGAGGATGAAGCCTGGGAATGTTTCGTCACGCAGTTTTTCTGAGAACATCCATGCACATAAAACCACGAAGAATGGCTTGGTGAATTCGGATGGTTGGATTGCGAAGAATGGCAAGTTGAGCCAACGCGTTGAGCCTTTGGTTTCTGTGCCTACGAACAGCACGAGCACCAGCATGATTAGACACACAATGTAGCCCACAGCGGCGAGGCGACGGATTGTTTTTGGCTCGAAAAGGGAGATGACAAAGATTATGCCGCTACCCATGGCGAGGAAAACAAATTGGCGGCGGGTAAAATAGAACGAGTCAAGCTCGAGGCGTTCTGCCACGGCGGGGCTAGCGGTGGTGACCATCAATGCGCCAATGATGATTAGCGCGCCGACTGCAAAAAGCAGATAGTGGTCAACGGTGCGCCACCATTTTTTGAAGAGCGAGCGGTTGGTTCTGTCCATGCATCATTTCTATTATGTGCGGCGGCGGGGGGCAAGCGTTATTGCGTTAATTCGCGAACTATTTTCTTGAAGTGATCGCCGCGCGCTTCAAAGCTTTTATATTGGTCGAAGCTGGCGCATGCGGGGGAGAGCAGGACTGTTGCTTGCTGTTCGTGATTCGTTGCTTGCGTGGCGGCTTCTGTGGCGGCTTCGAGGGTATCAAAAATCTCGAACTCTGCTTTCCCTTCCAAGGTTTTCGCGAATTCTGGAGCGTCTTTGCCGAATAGATATGCTTTTCTTATGCGCGGGAAATGTGGGGTGAGCGCTTCAATTCCACCCGCTTTGGCAACGCCGCCTGCGAGCCAGTGGATATTGTCGAACGCTAAAAGTGCGCATGCGGCGGATTCGGCGTTGGTGGCTTTGCTGTCATTGATGAACTTCACGCCGTCTTTTTCCAGCACAAATTCCAACCGATGCTCAAGGCCGGGGAAAGTGAGGATGGCCGCGTTGATTTTCTCAAGCTCTAAGCCAAGAGATTTTGCCGCGGCGATAACGGCGGAGATGTTTTGCATGTTGTGCTGCCCAGGGAGATTGCAAAATTCTCCGTGTGTATCTAGCCCAGAAATTTGCTGCTTTTCGCCCGATGCTTGTTTGAATTGCTCTTGGCCAGTTTCGTCATCAACTCCGATGATTTTGAGGTCATTGCCATTTGCGAAAATGCGAGATTTTGCCGCGATATAACCTTCCATATCCCCATGCCGATCAAGATGGTCGGGCGTGGTATTGAGCCAAATTGAGATGTTGAAACGCGCTTGATCGATGAGGTCTAGCTGGTAGGATGACATCTCAATCACGTAACAATCATGCTCGCCAAGTGAAAGCGCCGCCTGCCCAAGGTTACCTCCTACAGCCACGTCTAGCCCATTTTCTGCCAGCACATGCGCCAACAATGCAGTGGTGGTAGACTTGCCGTTCGTGCCAGTGATACCGACGAATTTTGCATCACTATTATCACGCCACAAAATCTCCACATCGCAAATTATTGGCGTGTTGTGGGCGCGCGCGGCTTCAACTATATAATGCGGTTTCGGGTGAGTGAGCGGAATTCCAGGTGCTAGAATCAGCGCATCAATTTCTGCCCAATTCCAGCTGTCTGGGTGGGTTATTGATGAGGGGTTTGAGAAGTTTTTTCTTGCCGCCTCGCCGTCATCCCAAACGCAAATTTCTTCACCACGAGCAAGAAGATATTCCGCACTAGCGACGCCAGATTTCCCGAGTCCGAAGATTGCAAATTTCATCCTACCTCAACTTCAACGTAGACAGCCCGATCAGTGCCAGTACCACGGCGATAATCCAGAAACGAATCACAACTGTCGGCTCGCTCCATCCCAATTTCTCGAAATGATGATGAATTGGCGCCATGCGGAAAATGCGTTTGCCTGTAAGTTTGAAACTGGCTACTTGTAAAATCACCGATAAGGCTTCCATCACGAACAGGCCGCCGATGATGGCCAGCACAATTTCATGCTTCACAATCACGGCGATGATGCCTAGTGAGCCGCCAAATGCTAGACTTCCTGTGTCGCCCATGAACACTTTTGCGGGCGGTGCGTTGAACCATAAAAAACCAAGCCCAGCACCAATCAATGCCGCGCAGAAAATTGCAATTTCGCCTGTGTCCTTCACAAAATGCAGTTGCAAATATCCCGCGAAATTGAAGTTTCCGACTAGGTAGGAGATGAGCGCAAAACAGGCGGCGGCGATCATAATCGGCACAATCGCAAGGCCGTCCAGTCCGTCTGTCAAGTTCACCGCGTTTGATGCGCCGACGATGACAATTGCGGAAAATGCGAAATAGAACCAGCTTAAATTCCATAATGTTTCTTTGAAAAATGGAAGCGCCAAATGTGTTGATTGCTCTGGCACGGAAAGGCTGCTGACTAAATATGTGGCGATGAGTGCAACGATGATTTGCAGCACCAATTTAGATCGG
>JALZVI010000008.1 GCA_023301015.1 Rickettsiales bacterium
AGACCCCCGCGATGCAAACCATCACAGCAGCGGCCTCATCTCCGAGGAATTCCTCACCCAATTCATCACCCCCGAGACCCAAATCTACTTCTGCGGACCCAAGCCCATGATGGCGCACGTCTACAAAGCCCTCGGCCACCCCGAAGCCCAGACCCACTTCGAATTCTTCGGCCCCCCAAGAAGAGCTCGAGAATTAAAAGCTAAGAAGCGTTGGCGTCCCGCCCTACGCACCAACCAAGCCGTAGGTCGAAATGCCCACGATCTATATTCACCCTCTCCATCCGCCACCACCGTGGATTCGTAGAATCCTGATGCAAGACGATCAGATCACCTTCGATTCAAACTTCTTATAAAGCCCATCGAGCTGAGTGCTCTTAACCCTAAATTGGCTTCGCCTTTTAGACTTAGGTCTACCTGAAGTGGTATTTTCGATCTTGATGCCTGGATCGTAATAGATTTCACCGCGCGAAAGGGATCGAAGAAAATAATTGAAGCTCGTTTCCACGCCTAACTGAATTTTATTCGAATAGTTGTAAGCTCGCTCTGGCTCTTTCATCACCATGCTCCGCACATAAACAGTCTGAGCATGCTTCCGATTCCAGTGTTCCAGCAATCCTCCAAACCCCCATTGCGCTGCAACGTGATCATCTTGATCTACCAAACAAATCGCACCTTGAGGATCCCACATATTCGGAGAGCTTTCTGAATAGCCTGACAAGCGGAGGGTTAATCCCGTTTTCGAGTGAAGTTGATCAGCTCGATGAACTCCTCCAAAATTCAATCGGTCAGAAATTCGTCTGTCTGGATACCCATACCTCTTAACGAAGGGAATCACGCCTTCGTTTCTATAAAACCCACCATCTGGCTCAGGTGTCAGAAGAGTGATCGCCTTATAGGCAGAACTCTCAAAATTCGTGACTCCATATTGCTTCACTTCCCACCCTTGGTAGTCAGGTTCGGAAATTCCATTAGGGATTATTCCTAGAAGCGCCTCCAGCGTGTAGCCTCCACAATTCGGTGATTCGCAACTCACATTCTCACCCGAAGAGTTCAATCGCGTAGACCTGATCCAATCTCGGTCCACAATTGGCTTTAAAGCAGAAACGATACTATCCACCGGATCGTCAGCCTCCCTGCGCAGAGCGAGGGAATGGAAGACACCTACCTTAGATAAGCTCCCGTCGCTCAAACGGTGATGAAAGCTCCGTGAAATCTCTTCTTCTTGCCCAGCACAGTGTCCGACTACTTGTCCGCATGGTGTTACCCCAAGGAAAAGAAGGCGACCCGGATCACGGCTTCTGATCAAGTTCGCCACATGATTTGTCGCAGTCTTCGCTTTTAAAAGACCCGATATTCTAACCTCGGGATACCGTGGATACAAAATCAGATTGGCAGGATTGTAAGAAAGGTGATCGTCCGCCCACGCAAATTTGACTACTGCTTTGAGTCGTTCTCTTTTGCTGCCTGCAATTGATTTATCGTCCGTCGAAACTGCCGAAAAAGGGAGTAAATTGAGGACAGAAAAATCAGATCCTAAGTAGATTTGATTTTTAGAATTATCATTCCCTGCCAGCTCTTTCACCAAGACTCGATGACAGCCTTGATCACCAAAAAAACGTAGTAAGCCGTCTAGGTTTTGAAAGTTCATTGAGGAGAAATGATCCTTCCTATTACTTCAGCACAGGCGCTCACCGCTGGAACGACAACACTATTTCCGATTTGCCTATATGCTTGGGTGTTAGAGACTGGGAATACGAATTTTTTAGGATCATATCCTTGGAGCCTCATCGCCTCATTGATGGTAAGTCGACGCGGCCTTGATCCGGGCTGTTCGATCAACACCTCAGCTCCATCCTTGTGGTATCTGGCCGAAATTGTCCTCGTATATGCACCTTCCTGAATTGGTATAAGGTGCAATCCATATCCAAATCCGTTACCCTTTTTTGCATGGTTGGCCTTGTGTCTTTCTAAAGTATCCCAAGTTCCCGGACCGAGTGTGTGCCCTTCAACTGATTTACCAATAATCGATCTAAGCTCTGGATAGCAATAATCATTCGCGGGCCCTTCAGGTATCACAATATCTTCTCGATCAACGAGAACTTGATCAGGATCAAAACCAACAATAAAGATTCTCTCTCGTCGCTGAGGCACCCAATTCCCACCGTTTACAACCTTCCACTGGATCACATAGCCCAGTTCTTCCTGGAGGGTTTTTCTAATGACTTCGAATGTCATTCCTTTGTCGTGAGAAAGGAGATTTTTAACATTCTCCAGCATGAAAGCTTTTGGCCGCTTCTCTGCAATGATCCGTTTCACATCGAAAAAGAGGGTTCCCTGAGTTTCATCTTCAAATCCGTGCTTCCGACCAAGTGAATTCTTCTTTGAAACCCCAGCCAGCGAAAATGGCTGACACGGAAAACCTGCACACAAAACATCGTGATCAGGAATCTCACATTCATTGATTTTTGTAATGTCTCCATAAGGAGTATCTCCAAAATTACGCTCGTAGGTTTTTTTTGCAAACTTGTCCCATTCGCTGGTAAAAACGCACTCACCTCCAGCATTTTGGAACGCGATTCGAAACCCACCGATCCCAGCAAAAAGATCAATAAACTTAAACTTTGGATTTTTAGGACCAGGGAATGGAGGCGCTTGAAGCGGTAACTCTCCATAGATCGCCATTGGCTCACAGACCTTCGAATGATCACCTTCTGGACTTGGCTTCGAAACTAGCTCAACCAAGTCTGAGTGAATTTTTTCATATTCAGTCTGACTAATTGTAGGAGGACACTCGCTATGCCTCGTCAACAAATGAGAGGCTACAGCGCGCGCATCTGGATTACCTTCCAGAACTGGACTTTGTGAGAGCTCATCCAAAAGCTCGCATCTATCGAGATCAGTTCTCATTGGGAGATCCCTTCCACAAGAGTGCTCAATGAGACTCCTAGCGGTTTACAAATCTTGAGAGCTGAGAGGATTGTCAAATTCCGCTCACCCCTCTCTGCTCCACCTAAATACGTTCGATCCAAGCCCGCTTGGAACGCCAACTCTTCTTGAGACAAAGACAGCTTCTCCCGAAGCGTTCTTATATTCTCCCCTAGCTTCAAAAGATGCTGGCTTTTACCCTCCTCCATTTCCTAATCATAGAGGCAGTGCGGCCTATAGTTCCACGGACTATAAGTATCATCTCATGAATCGACGTCTCACAGTTTTTGGATGCGCCACCCTACGATCTTGCTTGAGGCCACAAGCCTCGAAGGCCGGAGAGGTTCGCTCTTTCATCCTTCTCCCTGATGAAAACCGACCGACCTTGAATCAAGAGGAGAGAATTTTGGCACAGATTTCAAGAAGGGATTGGGAAGGGATTCCACGGATTTCCTAAGAACTCGCGCTGGGCCGAGCTGCTGCTCTCTTCCGCTCTTTCTGCGGCGGGACAATCGCCGTGGAGTTTCTCATTTCTCGATGGGCGCTGGTTTTTTGACGGGGAATTTTTACGCAGATTTTGACGGATTTGCGCGGATTACGCTGATTTTCTTGGAGCCCTCAAGCCGACCAAGCTTCTGCTCCCTTCTGCTTTTTC
>JALZVI010000009.1 GCA_023301015.1 Rickettsiales bacterium
TCAGGGCAAATTTTGTTCGTAACTTGGGCAGATGTTCTGAGCCATTTGCCAGTGTATGCTCTGATACTTGGGCTATGGTTCGCCGTTCCCAAGCTCAGAACTGGCGCGTGGTTCTTTGCGCTTTTCGCACTTGCCATAACCTCCTCGGTGCAACTTGTCGGCGTTTATGTAGTGTTTGCCAGTCTCATATTACCTGCCATTGCAGCATATAAATATCGCCGCAAACTTCTAGTCGGCTGGCTTGTTGGCGGTACATCAGTTATCGCAGGAATCAGTCTCTCAACAGCCCATGACCTGCCAGCCGGTAACATAATTGTTCTTTGCTATTTTGTTATTGCAGTAATTTTTGCAGTGAAAAAAATGGTGCGTCTATGACGACCAAGGTTATGGTTGATGCCGCTATTGCAACATTGACTTAAGTAAGGTTTTTGCAGATAGTGAAGTTGAACAATGAGGTGTCTGTTATGAGTGATTTATATAGTAAATTCGGGATTGATTTGAGTGCTGGGGGTGGTCTGGTTGTTAGCTCTCCATTGAACGGCGTGCAGATTGGGGTGATTGCGGCTGACGACGCTGCTTCTGTTGAGCAAAAAGTTCGTGCGGCATCAGTTGCTCAGCGTGAATGGCAGGCTCTGAGTTTAGAAAAGCGTTCTGATGCTCTATTGCGGCTCGCAGATGTGGTTGAAAGTTCCGCTGCAGAAATCGCAGAAATCATTAATATAGAAAGCGGTAAGACGCTTGCTGAGGCAGAAGGTGAGGTGGGTAATTTTTCCACTACAATACGCACCACTGTCGAGAAAGCCGCTGCGCCGTTGGAAGATCTGGGTAGCATGCAACGCCGTAAAATTCATGCTGCTGTGGGCAATGTGGGTTTGATAACCTCGTTCAATTTTCCATTGGCAGTTGCTGGTTGGAATATTTCACCGGCAATGCTGGCGGGAAATTCTGTTGTGTGGAAGCCGTCAGAAAAAACTCCGCTAACTGCTCTCGCGGTAAAGTCTTTGTTCGATAAGGTTGATGACTTGCCAAATGATTTGCTGCAAATTCTGGTTGGTGAAGTTGATGTGGGTGTGGCGTTGGTGGAAAATGAGCAAATAGGCATGGTTTCGGCAACGGGAAGTGTGGCGATGGGGAATTCTATTGCCCGCGCTTTGTCTGGCAAAAAAGGCAATAAACGGCCGCCAATCATCGAAGCAGGTGGGAATAATGGCGTGGTGATTAGCGCGAATAATTCTGTTGGAAATTTACAGTTTGCTGTTGATTCCATCTCCAAGTCATTCCTAGGCACTGCGGGGCAAAGATGTACTAATACTCGTAGGCTGTTTGTTGCTGAGCCAGTTTTGGAGCAGGTTATGGCGATGCTGGAGGCGAAGTTGGCAGCGGCTAAAATTGACACTCCGCTGGTTGACGAAGCTGCATATGATGTTTTCGCAAACGCGTGCTCAGCCGCCAAGGAGCAAGGCGGTGAGATTATGGGTGGCGGCAAGGCTGAATCTGACGGCGGTTTTTATGTGAATCCCGCAATCGTAAAATTACCAACGCAGAGCGAAATAATGCATGAAGAATGCTTCGGTCCGCTGCTTTTTGTGGTGCCATTTGCCGATTTTTCACAAGCCCTGAAAATGGTGAGCGCCCCGCAAAACGCTGGCTTAGTGAATGGGGTTTATACTCAGAGCCGTGCTGAGGTGGATGCGTTTGTGCAGGCGAATGAAGCTGGGCATTGTGTGGTGAATGCGCCCAACGGCACGGGAACTCCCGCGCACGGAATGGGCTTTGGCGGCAACAAAGAATCTGGCATTGGCGAAATTCTCAACCAGCAAGACCCGCTGCGCGCATTCAGCTTAGGTGCAAACCGTGTGGCGCTGAACTTGGATATTGAGCTGAATTAAATTCCTGCCACCCTTAACAACCCTCGCGTAATGTGCTATAATATAGATATTGTATTTGGAGGCGTATGACTGGAGTGAGCAGAGCAGAAATTGCGCGGCGCTTGTGGAACGAGCATTTGAAGGTTGAATATTATTCCCTAGCCGATCTTGCGCGTGACGAATGGTTGCCCGAAAAGGCGACGCATTCCTTGCCGCGATATTATCCAGATGGTGAGCGTGTGGTGGGTGAGCCGCAGGGTGAATTTTTTGAAGATGCGACATACAAAACTCAAGGCGCGCGCGACGAGCATTATGCGGTGCGGACGTATATATATGACACGGCCACGATGGGCTGCCAATTGATTGACGGGAAATTCCCAGACGAGGCTGTGTTTGGCGAGGTGGAATCTGATGGGGTTTTGCCGCAGGGAATCCCGCTTGTGGGGCGTATTATGGGCGCGTTGGGCTATCGCCGCGGGGTGAATAATTTGGGGCAGACATATTTCAACCTCAATTCCGCAACTGGCGACGCCGCAAAGAACATGTTCGCTGATGCAATTCATTTTGATCCGCCAATCGACGCGCCAGAGTTGCCAAAGCAGTTTGTGAGTCAAATCCATATTCAAGATTTGCGGGGGACGCACCCGAAACTGGCGGATTATATAGAAGCCATGATGCGCGCTGCGCCAGACCCTCTGCAAGGGTTGGAAGATGTGATGCGGAAATTGGATGCAGGTGAGAAGGTGAGCGAGGCGGAGGCGGAGAAGTTTTTGCAAGCTGCTGCGCGCTCTATCAAAGAGCGGCCATGGAAGATTCCGCTGGAAAATGCGCTGGATGAAGGTTGGGACGAGGTGCGTTGGGACGCTGAGGTTGCCAAGCTCGAGGCGGCGCTGGCTGGGCATGATGCTTCCCCGACGGAGGCTAGTCAATATGCGGTGTGGACAATTTTCAACGGCCTGCGCGTCAACCATCAGGCATTCCTTACGGGAAATATCTGGGACACAATGCTCTGCCACATCATCTCTGGCCGTAAAGTGATTGACCCTGCTGGGACAGAAAAATCGCTCGTCACTGAGCATGCGGGTGGTGTTGAGCTGGGAGGTTTGATTCAAGCCGCAGTTGCTGCTATTCCGCGCGATTTTGCATTCCAAGGGCCAGTTGGTCGCTCATTCACCTATCAAGGGGAAGGGCCGTTTGTTGAATATATCGAGCGGACAATGGTGAAGGGTGAG
>JALZVI010000010.1 GCA_023301015.1 Rickettsiales bacterium
TGGCCGTCTTCGGTCATGGCGGGCAAGCTTAAGTGCTCCCAACCGCCGCGGCGCAGGAGGACGCCAGAGAGATCGTCTTCATGCAGGCGTTGCATTACCAGTACGATTGCGCCGCGCTTTTTGTTGTCGAGGCGGGTGGAGAATGTTTGGTCGAACCATGTTTGCACCTTTCGACGCTCGTTTGCACTAGCAGCCATTTCGGGCGACATCGGGTCGTCAACAATCAGGATATTCCCGCCCTCGCCTGTTATGCTGCCAAACACGGAAGTTGCGAGGCGGAAGCCATTTTGGGTGGTCATGAATTTGTTTTTCTCGTTTTGTGAGTCAGAAAAACCGAAGTTGGGGAAGTTTTCTTGATACCAGTCAGCGCTCATAATTAGCCTCGTATCTAGCGAATGTTTGTTGGCTAGACCTTGGTTGAACGAGGCGGAGATGATGCGTTTATGCGGAATGTTGCCGAGCATCCAAGCTGGCCACGCAACGTTGACGCAGATGGATTTGAGATAGCGTGGGGGGATGTTGATGATGAGGCGGCGGGTTTTGCCCTTGGTCACTTCGGTGAGGCGGCGCGCGATTTCTTCTATATGCCAGTTGGGCATAAATTCGGTGCCAGGATTGATGGTGTGGAAGCTTTTTTCGATGAAGGCAGCAAGGTTGCGGCGAAGGATGGAGTTGATTAATTGCATGTGGATGTGTTCTGGGTTCGAGTTAAGTTCACTGTAAGCGTTTATCTATCTTGCTTTGAGCGCTCTAAAAACCTTGCGATAATTTCCTTATCTTGCTTGGAATCAACTTTGCGTTTCGGCTTGCCAACAATTTTCTGCCCCTTTTCAATCAGCCCCATAATGTCCTTCAAGCGCTTCACTTTTTCGCTGTCTTCGCTCGTCCATTCCGTGTCCGACCCAAGCGTTCCGAGAAGTTCCAATGTCATTTCCATCAAAACTTCCAACTCTTTGCTATAATTTCGCATATTTTCTCCACTCTAATATTTGTATATTACGGCAGGAGGGGTATATATGTTAAGTTATGAACTCAAAAAACTTTAAAAAAGCATTCCCTCACGTATTCGTTTTCCTCACATTTTGCCTGACAATGTATCTTGCAATTTGGCAGGTAGAGCGCATGTATTGGAAGGAAGAGCTGTTTGCCAAGCTGGAAAATCGTATGGCGATGAAACCGATGCGAGTGGCTAATTTATCTAATATAATTGAAGACGAGTTCCGCGTTGTACGCTCACAAGGCACTTACGACTACGCTCGCGAGATGCAAGTTTTGCATCAGAGCTATAACGGGAAAGTGGGAACGCATGTGCTCACACCGTTCAAAACCAAGCATGGCACCACAATTTTGGTAAACCGTGGCTGGGTGCCTTATGAGCATGACTTCCTGAAGCCAGAAGGTGAACTGGAGCTTTATGGAGTGATTCGCAAAGACCCGAGAAAGGGACATTTTGCGCTGGAAAACGAGGCAGAGAAAAACATTTGGTATAATATAGACCTCCCACAAATGAACCAAACTGCGCCTGATATTGAAACAGATTTTTATGTTGAAGCTCAAGCCCCAGGCGAACTGGACGAGAAGGTGTATCCGCTGGCGCTGCCGAAGAAAATCCATATCTACAACCAGCATATGCAATATGTAATCACATGGTTTGGCATCTCTCTTGCTTTGGTATTGATGTATTATTTCCGCTTTTTCCATAAACCAAGAGCCGCCAAAAAATGAAGCTATTCACTTTCACCGCTGAAGATTCCGCGACCGCCATGCAAATGGCTGTGGACGCTCTGGGAGAAGATGCGATTATTGTTTCCAACAATAAGGACGGCAAAAATGTGCGTATTATTGCCGCGGTGGACAGGGATTTTCAGCCAATGCCAACGGCCAAGCCTGCGGTAGACCAAAAAGCCTTGCAGAAGAAAATTGCGCATATCCTCAAGTTCCACAAAATTCCAGGCAAAATTGCGGATGAGATGTTGGAGAATTTATCTGGCAGAAAATTGGCTGACGAACATGACGCGCTGGAGCAGATGCTCGGGGCATATTTCAAATATAACCCAATAGACTCGTCAAAAAACCAGACGATTATGCTGTTTGGCTTGCCGGGAATTGGCAAAACATTGGCGATAAGCAAGCTAATGGCGCAAGCGGTCTTCCATGATTTGGACGTAAATGTCATCACCACCGACATCAAACGTGCGGGCGGAGTTGAGCAGCTGACGGCGTTCACAAAAATTCTCAAGCTAAAACTGCACGTGGCACGTGATGCGGCTGAGCTGAAGAAGGTTTTGGCGAGCTTAGACGGCGGAACTACGCTGATCGATACGTCGGGCATGAACCAATATGAGCAATCAGAAATTGACGGCCTCCATGAGCTGCTCGAGGGCAATGACGAGATTGAGCCTGTGCTTGTACAACCCGCTGGTGGCGACGTGGAAGAAGCCGTAGAAATGGCAAAAGCATTCCGCCATTTCGGGGCGAAACGGATGATAATTACGAAGGCAGATTCGGCGCGCAGGTTTGGCAGCATTTTGACCGTGGCAAGAATTATGAAACTGCATTTCGCCAACTTCAGCGGCACTCCGAGTGTTGCGAAGACACTAGAGGGAATTTCCGCTGAGGCGCTTGCTGAGATACTGACAGTTAGCGGCTAGTAGTTTTTTAATTCCTCCCCGCTGGCGCGCTAAAGCGCTTGCAGACTGAGAACGCTCAAGGCTGCTATACATGCATAAAACTCCAACCCCACAAGGCCAGCAGGCCAGCGGGGAGGCAATCAAAAACTCAGCCCTGAGCGCGTTTCAGCCTGCAAGGCGAAGCCGCCAGCGGGGGAACATTTAAAATTGACATGAGTACCCTATTACCCTACTATAGATTGAAATGCTTAGTAACCGCACAAAATATGCCATTAAGGCGCTGCTCTATATCCACCGCGACACAACGGATGCGCCAGTGCACATTGTTGACATTGCGAAGTCAGAAAACATCCCGCAAAAATTCCTTGAGCTAATCATGCTCGACATCAAAAAAACTGGCGCGATTGATAGTAAGCGTGGAAAAGGCGGTGGCTATTTCCTTGTGAAAGAAGCCGATAGAATTTTGATTGGTGAGATTATCCGCGCCTTTGAAGGGCCGATTGCGTTGCTGCCATGTGCTAGCATCTCGAATTATAAGAAATGCAAAGATTGCACTGACGAAGATTTGTGCAGCCTGCGCCATTTGGTGATGGAAGTGCGCGAGAAAACTGCACATATTCTGGATCAAACCAGCCTAGCCGATTTGGCCGAAAAAGGCGCCGACGAGTTCGCGAAGTAGAGTCTTTAATCTCTCCCCGCTGCGCCTTCGCCTTGCAGACTGAGAATGCTCAAGGCTGTGGTTTTGGATCTAACTGCTGGCTTTGCTTCACTTGAAACCTATCACTACCTTGCCGACATTCTTATAGTCACCGACATAATCAATTGCTTCTGCTAGCTCGGAGAAGGCGAAGCTGTGGGCGATTATTGGTTTGATTTTCGGCATGAATGGCTGGGCTTTTTCCAGCAACTCCTGCTTCTCATGCAAACTCAGGCTGCGGATTGTTGAGCCGTGGACTTGCAGGTTTTTTGTTAGCAACGGCGCTAAATTCACTTCCCCTTTTGCACCGCCGAGGAATGAGATTATGGCCAGCCTTCCGCCGTTTTTTAGGGCGGCGAGATTCTGGTTAAAATATGACGCGCCAACAATATCCAGCACAATGTCATACTCATTATCGCCAAAATCGCTTTGCGTATAATCCACCGCCCTCGCCCCGAGCTGCTCAATGAGCGCGAGCTTTTCGGGATTGGAGGCGGTTGCAGTCACCTCTGCGCCCAACAGCTTTGCTAGCTGGATTGCAACCACGCCAATTCCGCTGCCGCCGCCGTGGACAAGAACTTTTTCGCCTGCTTTGAGGGCACATAGTTCAACCAAATTATGATATGCAGTTGCCAACGCCTCAACCATGCTGGCGGCCTCAGGGAAGTTGACACCCTCTGGAATTTCAACGTAAGCCGCCTGTTCTGCGGCGATTTCTTGCGCATACGCACCGCCATCAACTAAGCCTGCAACGCGCTTACCGCCTAGCTCTCCAGCAAATTCCAACCCAAAGGATGGGTATTTGCCCGCGAGGTGAAAAATATCGGCGCGGTTGACTCCTGCGGCGTGGACGGAGATTTTTAGCCCATCAATCGCAGCCGCTTCAACCAGCTTCAACTCACCATTTTCAACAATATATTTCTGCATAGGCGCATAATAAATTATTCCTCCTTGATTGCATAGAGCGGTTGCGATAAAAGTGGAAAAAACATAATTGGGAACATAACATGAAATTTTTTATTGATAGTGCGGATACGGCGGAAATTGCGAAATTGAACGAAGTTGGGCTGGTTGACGGCGTAACTACAAACCCTTCAATCATTGCTAAATCTGGACGTGACTTTCACGAGGTTATCAAAGAAATTTGCGGGATTGTGAAAGGTGACGTAAGTGCGGAAGTTCTTGCAACAGACACAGCGGGAATGCTTGAAGAAGGACGCGTTCTAGCAAAATTGGCGAAAAACGTAGTAGTGAAATTGCCGCTAACAATGGACGGCCTTGCAGCTTGTTCAAAATTCACAGCCGAAGGAATTAAAACGAATGTAACTCTTTGCTTCTCAGCGAATCAGGCGCTTTTGGCGGCTAAATGTGGCGCAACATACATCTCACCATTCATCGGCCGCTTGGATGACATTGGCGTTTGCGGGATGGATCTGATTTCAGACATTCGTGAAATTTATGACAATTATGGCTTTGAAACTGAAATTTTGGCCGCATCAATTCGCCATCCAGAGCATATGCTACAAGCGGCATTGATTGGTGCTGACGTTGCAACTTTGCCTCCGAAAGTGGTATGGCAGTTGGCAAAACACCCGCTAACCGACAAAGGCTTGGCAGACTTCCTTGCAGATTGGAAAGCCTCTGGGAATGCTTAACTGTTTCCCCGCTGGCGCGCTTCGCGCTTGCAGACTGAAACGCGCTCAGGGCTGGTCTTTAATATCTCCCCGCTGCAGCTGCGGCTTGTATTTTGGAATCCTTGATGGCATTATAG
>JALZVI010000011.1 GCA_023301015.1 Rickettsiales bacterium
AAAATTTTCGGTGAACTCATGATGCTTATTGAGCACGACAAGCGTAGCCCCGACTTTGGACTCCAGCTCACTTATTCCTCAAAAGCTGATACTCCCTTCCACGTCCCTCCAAACCTCCACCTCATCGGCACCATGAACACCGCGGACCGCTCGCTCTCGATGGTGGACTATGCCCTTCGCCGGCGCTTCTCCTTCATCGATCTCAACCCTGAGTTCCAAAGCCTCAACTTTGAATCTCTTTTGAGGAAATGTGGAGCAAGCCCGGCCCTCCTCTCGAAGATCCGTTCCCGAATTGAATCACTCAATGAGACCATCCTCGATGACACCCGCAACCTCGGTAAGGGCTATCGTATCGGTCACAGCTTCTTCTGCCCCGAGCCTGAAACCAACGCTGACGACTCTTGGTATGAGGACCTCATTGAGTTTGAGATTGCCCCCCTCCTCCGGGAATATTGGATGGACAATGAATCCAAAGCAGAGGCCGAGATCGAGAACCTCCTCGCCTAAAATCCCATGGCTGGCGCAATCCCCATCCAAAACATCTACTACCTCCTCTGCTACGCTTGGGACCAGCTCGACGAAGCCGAGGAAGTAGACATCGCAGCCCAGGATTGCCACTCGCTTGACGAACTCTTTGCCCGTGTCCTCAGCAACGGAACCCATCAGCTACTCAAGCGCGGACTCGACCGTGATTACATCAGCCATCGTGAAGAAACAGCCTCACTCAAGGGCCGCTTCGATCTCACCGCAAGCATGGCCAAGCAAACGTGGAGACAAGGCCGAATGGTCTGCGAATTCGATGAACTCAGCCACAACATCCTCCACAATCGCATTCTCAAAACGACGATCTCTCGCCTTGCCGACAATCCCCACTTGGAAAAAGAAACGGCAGCACTCCTTCACCACCAAGAAAAGCTCCTCAGCGAGATCACGCCCATCCGCATCACCTCTCGCCTCTTTCGAAAAGTCCGTCTCCATCGCAACAACCGTTCTTACCGTTTCCTCCTCAACATCTGCGAGCTGATTCACGAATCCCACCTCCCTACCGAGGAACAAGGAGAATCCCGCTTCCGCGATTTCATCCGCGATGAAAAGCGGATGCCTTACCTCTTCGAGGCCTTCGTGAAGAACTTCTACAAACGAGAACAACGAAAATTCAAAGTCGGAGCCATTCAACCAAAGTGGAACGCCACCGGCTCAGAAGAAGCACTCGCCGTCCTCCCACAAATGAGAACTGACGTCACCCTTCTCTCTAAAGAACGGTCGATCATCCTAGATTGTAAATTCTACAAAGAAGCGCTCAAAAGCCGCTTCGACAGTAATCGAAAGCTTCACTCCGCCAACCTCTACCAGCTCTACACCTACCTCAAAAGCGCCCACCACATGCCCTCTTGGGAAAACTCAGAAGGAATCCTCCTCTACCCGGCAACCACCGCGAAATTTGACTATCAGTTTAATATCGATTCCCACCAAATCAGAGCAATGGCCATAAATCTAGATCAGCCGTGGCCCCAGATCTCGAGCCAACTCCTTGCGATTTTGGAGATATCCTAAAATAACCTTCTTCCCCATTCTCACTTCTCTCCCACTGATTAACCGCCAAGAATACCTTCTTACATCTTCACTGGAACTGAATGCACCTTCTTTTAATGAATAAGAGCCCCTTTACAGAACTATCCCCTGATCAGCAGCGCGATCTCATGGACAGACTTCACAATGGAGACGAGTTCGTCTTTGCAGGTGAAGAATACACCGTTCCCGGCCGTCTTGCTAACGAACACATGGGGCTCGCTTCTGGACTCTTTGAAGTGAACCCGGAGGAGCTTATCAGTGTCGCCAAACATCTCGCACAAGAGGGCGACGAAATGAGTAGAACGATTGAGAGAGCTTACTCTCTTATCTGCGAGGCTCATGTTTTTTCGAGGAACCTCAAACACTGGAACGACAAGTCGAGGAGAGGTCATGTTTCCCAAGCGCTTCATGACTGTGTCGAGCCGCACGTCATCAAGGACGGAGAAGATCGCGGCAAGGTTCCAAGAATGGCTGTGATCCAGTCATTTTTGAAATCCAAGAACAAGGCCTCCAACAAAACCGATGCCGGAAAGATCTTCAATAGATGGGTAAGAGAGACACTGCGGAAAAAGTCCTTTGATGAGGTGATGCCTTGGGACCCATCGCGCTCCGACTTTGATCAAAAGCTTAGCGTCTCCCTCTATGAAAAAGGTTGGATCCGTTGGGTTACAGTTCGTGGAGGGGACCACTTCATTCTTCCTTCCGAGACAGAACAACCAGAGACCAAGCCAAGGACAAAAGCTAAGGAAGGAGACCACGTCACCCGCCCTTGGTGGAATACAAAGAAAACTTGGTGGCCCAATCCTAGTTCCGAGGAGCAAAAGAAGTTCAAGTCAGAGTTCCTATGCAGCAAAAACAAACTCTTCCACTCGGATTATTCTGCGAAGCGATGCTTAAGACGCTTCGATGAATGGCTCATGGTTCAAACAAAGATCGACGAAGAATCTAGAGGGCTAAAGAAGAAGCAATCTATCGACCCAGAGACTGGTCAATTCGATTAGGTTCACCAGTAGGCGAAATGATTTGAGAAAGTATTATGAACTGATTCAGGAGCCAAGTTGGGCATTTTAGCATGCCTCGTCAGGGAGAGGCGGCCTTTCGAGAATAGATAGAGGTGAAATTAGCCTCAAGGCGAGGCGTCACTGTGTTCAAGGTGGGGCGTCACGGCTCCAACTTGGGGCGAACGGTGGCGGATAAGGTCTACATCGTTATGACAGACCATAATTATCCCACAGAAACCAAAGCCAAATGGCTCCGCGACAAGCAAGCCGTTGGCATCTACAACATCAGCCGCACCAAACTCTGGACACTGGCAAAGGAAGGCAAGATCCGCAGCGTCTCGCTCCAAGAGCCCGGAATGACCCGTGCCACCCGTCTCTTCGATGCCAAGTCTATCGACGCCTACATCGAGAGCTTCCTACCTGATGATCAGAAAACTCAACCAGCAGCCGAGTAATGAAAAAGCCACCCTGTCAGGTGGCTCCTCCGCAAAGTCGATTTCGATCCCGACAAGCGAAGGTTACCACCCAGCAAGACCCCGACAAGCTCGATCAACTCAAGGCGCAACTTCCGCATTACCTTGAACGATACCACACAGATCGCATTGCAAAGCGCTCTCCCCACAAGCTCATGCTTCATTGCCCTTTCCATGAAGATCGCTCGCCTTCGTTCACTGCCGATGACTCGAAAGGAACGTGGCTCTTCAAGTGCTTCTCTTGCGGGAGAGCGGGGAGCCTCATCGATCTCCATGCGGAGTGCGCTTCTCTGAAGCCGAGGACAGCCGAGGCCCTACAATCGACAGCGCAAGCCGTCGGCATGGAGTTCTCTCTATCCCCTGCCCTCACTCCAGCCGAGCGAAAGCAATGGGCGAGAAGGAAGCAAGACGCCGAGCGCGCTCATGCCAAACACCAAAAGAAGGCCACGCAGCAGAAGCTTCTCACCGATCACCAGCAACGCACCTTGCCCGACAAGCTGAAGCCTTACCTCTCGAAAGATTGGCGGGCCGACCTCTGGCACAGCTCCCCGATATGGACGGAGACGCCAAGCGACTCGACCTTAACATTTCTTAACATCCTCTTCCCTCCCGGTGCCCTTTTATGGATGGGCGAACCTTATGACACGGGACAAGAAAAGCACCGGAGGCATTTCAAGACGTGCCAGGAATGGCTGAAGGTCAGCCCCCTTCCTCCACGGCTTGCCGCTGGATGCTTCCGCGCGGACTCATACAGCCGCTCTATCGCAAATCTGGAGAGTTCTTCATTCCTCATCATTGAGAGCGACGACCTCATCGGAAGGAAGCCGACCAACGCCGGCGAACGAGCGCAAAACAAGGCGCTCAGCTACGCCCTCGCACTCTATTGCCAAGACAAGCTCGGCCTCCATCTCCGCGCCGTCATTGATACCGGAAACAAGAGCCTTCACCTCTGGTTTGATCGACCTCCCGCAAAGGATTTGGCCGCAATCCAACAACTCGCCCCCGGCCTCCGCATCGACACAGGCCTCCTAGAATCATGCTCCACCGCTCCGCTAAGGATGCCCGGATGCATCCATGAAAAAACCAACATCCCCGCCACCCTCCTCTACCTCGACTTCCTAGCATCATGAACACTCCAGAAGAACCCTCAAAAGCAGAAGAAACTCTCAAGGAAGAGATGAAGGCCGCTGGAGCTGCGCCAGAGAATCCCCACACCGCTCTCTTTAAATCATCCACGGTTTCCAGCCTCGTTTTTCGAGAGATGGAAATCCCCGAGCGGGAGCCACTGCTAGACCCCTTCTTCAAGGCGGGAGACTACGGGCTCATTTTCGCTCCCCGTGGAGTTGGAAAGAGCTGGCTCAGTCTCATGATCGCGAAAGCCCTTACCGAAAGCGGTAAGCTAGGAAATCACTGGGAAGCGCCCGAGGTGAAACGAGCGCTCTATCTCGACGCAGAGATGAATCTCGCAGACCTCCAGAAGCGATGCCGCCATCTCGCGATCCAGAACGAGCAATTCCAGATCCTCAGCCATGAGATGATCTTTTCAGAATCTCAAGACACCCTCTCGCTCAACCTTGCCGATCCCACCCAGCAAGACGCGCTGAAAGAACACTGTCTCACCGAGAAGATCGATGTCCTGATTCTCGATAACCTCTCCACGGCGTTTCGTGGACTCAATGAGAACGAGAGCGATTCATGGGAGCAGGTCTCCCCGTGGCTCCTAGAGCTTCGTCGTCACGGGATTGCCGTCATTCTCGTCTGCCATGCCGGACGAAACGGAAATATTCGAGGAACGAGTAGGCGCGAGGACATGGCCCACTGGATCATCAGCCTTGAGGAAATGGACACGGGAATCGAAGGCGCTCACGAATTCAAAACTAAGTTCACTAAGTGCCGGAATTGCGTTGGCTCCGATGTCCCCTCCTTGGCTTGGCTCATGAGTGAAGACGACGGAATCGCGAAAGTCTCCACTTCAGCAATCGATCTCCAGAGCCAGATGATCGAATTGATTCAAGGAGGGATGACATCAGCATCCGACCTCTCTACCGAACTAGGCAAAGCCAAGGGGACGATCTCCAAATGGGCCAGAAAGGCCGCAGACGATGGAAAAATCAAAATCACGAATGGCCGATACCTGCCGATCTAGTCCAATGGTTTCCTGTTTCCCTCCCCTAGGTGAAGAAACGGGAAACGATTGGAAACGAAAGAGGAAACCGAAAGAAACGAGAATGATGAGTCCTATATCTCTAGTTGGTTTCCAAGAAACGGGCAGTGAAACCAACCTACCTAAACACGGAAACAAGCAGTCTCGTGACCTTTCCTTTCATTCCTCAATAAAACTCACTCCTTTAGGGACTGAAGAAACCTACCCAAAACGTCTCCCTTTAGGGACTGAAGAAACTCGAACTATGAGAAAATTTATCCTCTGCCGGGAACGGCTCGAACGCATTCAAACCGTGCTCACTCGCCTAGGTGGAAGTGCCAGTCTTCGCAATCTCTGGCGAGGTCATACAATCCATGGCACGGAGGTCGAGCAAGCGGCTGAAGCGGGGTTTCTCACCATTGAGACAATGAAGCCCGCAACCGGGAGGCCGTCGCGGGTTGCGCGAATTGTTAGCAAAACACATTCCGCGAAACTCCCGCCCCATCGCTGCAACATCGACACCCTCATCAGCCATAAACACTGGCGCTTCGCGCTCAACTATTGCGCGGGCGAGCTAGGACCGGGCCTATTCTCCTTCAAGAGAAGAGCGTGGTTCGCCTACATGCAGACCTACAGGAGCGCCAAGAGTAAAGGCGCAGCCCGTGCAAGCGCTAGTCGCCTTATGAAGCGCCCCGATGTGAGAGCCGCGATTCAGTGGACCTTTGCTTCGATCAACAGAGAGAGAAACAGCCGCGACCACTCCCCCACGACTGAAGCCGAGGTATGGGATGCACTCAGGGCGATCAGGAGCGATCGCGCAAGATGGGCTCCTTGGTATATCCGCTTGAATTGGGAGAATGAGGAGCAACAGTAGCGATCTCAATTCTGATTCCACACACCATAAGAAACGTAGTCGAACGATCTCACACGTCACATTTTTGCTAGCACATTGCTTGCTTTCACCCTCTCCAGAAAACAAGAAACCCGCTTATCCGTTAAGATAAAGCGGGTTATAAAGAAAGTACGCAGACTGGGACTCGAACCCAGGACCAATTGGTTAAAAGCCAACTGCTCTACCAACTGAGCTATCTGCGCTTTGGTTGG
>JALZVI010000012.1 GCA_023301015.1 Rickettsiales bacterium
ATTGATTTGAAAAGCATTGAATGGAGTGGGCATTAAGTTTGAATTGTTTCTCAGCTACGCACTTGCGTGTTTGCAGAATGAAACACGCTCAAGGCTGCCATCCCCTTTTGATGTCTGAGAACTTGCATTAAAGAAATAACTCAGTAACATGCTAGTATGGCACTAAAATTCACAGAGCGCGTCAAGTTAAACGCTGGAAATGACCTTATCATGACATATCGTGGGCAGGTTGGTGGGCAGGATTTCTTTGCTTACATCAAATGCGAAGAAGCCGGCGTGAAAATGATGCGCGGCGATTATGAAGACGCAGTTGCCCGCAAAATTGAAGAATATGGAGAAGTTATTTACCGCGACAACGTCAAAGATCCCGACGAAAAAGCAGTTCAGTTTCTGCAAGATTATCTTGCCGAATCTGGTGGCGAGATGATGTGATTTCTTGATTGTTTCCCCGCTAGTTTTTTGATTTCCTCCCCGCTCGTCTACTGGCTCGCAGACTGAGGAAGTGCTGCGCTTAGCGAGGGGCTGGCAAGGCCTGCTGGCCTTGTGAGGATGGAATTTGCCTCACAAAATCAAATACATGTTCCGAACCAGCAGCCTTGAGCGCGTTTCAGTCTGCCAGCCCGCAGGGCGCCAGCGGGGAAACAATTAAAATTTCAAGCGCAAGTCTTCTAGCGTCCTAATCTCATCGCGCAATTTGGCAGCCTTCTCAAAATCCAAATTCGCGGCGGCGGCAAGCATGTCTTTGCGGAAAACGACAATCTGCTTTTCCGCCTCCTTCAAAGTTGGCAATTCTTTCCTGTCCTTAGTCGCATTGCTCTCGCCCATGTCTATATTGTCGCGCACCGCCTTTTTCACGCCTTTAGGGGTGATCCCGTTCTTCTTATTATGCGCAATTTGAATGTTTCTCCGTCGCTCAGTCTCGCTCAACGCCGCTGTGAGTGAGCGTGTCATCTTATCCGCATACAATATCACATAGCCATCCACATTCCGTGCCGCTCGCCCGATTGTTTGTACCAGCGCCGTTTCAGAACGCAAAAATCCTTCCTTATCCGCATCCAAAATCGCCACCAATCCACACTCGGGAATATCCAAACCCTCGCGCAAAAGATTGATCCCAATCAGCACATCAAACTCACCCAAACGCAGATCGCGGATGATTTCTATGCGCTCCAGCGTGTCGATATCGGAATGCAAATAGCGAACTCGAATGCCTTGCTCAACCATATAATCCGTTAAGTCTTCCGCCATCTTTTTCGTCAAAGTTGTCACCAAAATGCGGCTGCCTTTTGCGGCGACAATCTTGCATTCATCAATCAAATTCTCCACCTGGAATTCCGCAGGACGCACATCGCATATAGGGTCAACCAACCCAGTTGGGCGGATGATTTGCTCAACAAACTCGCCGCCAGTCCGCTCCAACTCAAACTTGCCTGGAGTGGCAGAAACATAAACTGTCTGCGGGCGCATGCGGTCAAATTCTTCAAACTTCAGCGGGCGGTTATCCAGCGCAGAGGGTAGGCGGAAGCCATAATCCACAAGGTTCATTTTCCGCGCCCTGTCACCATTATACATCCCGCCAACTTGGCTCACCGACACATGCGATTCATCAATAAAAAACACCGCATCGTCAGGCACATATTCAAACAAAGTCGGCGGCGGATCACCCGCTTTGCCACCCGTCAAATAGCGGGAATAATTCTCAATCCCTTTGCAGCTGCCAGTTTCCACCAGCATCTCAATATCAAACTTCGTCCTCTGCTCAATCCGCTGTGCCTCAAGCAACTTCCCCTCCGCCTCAAAAAACGCCAGCCTATCACGCAGCTCATTCTTGATGGAAGTGATCGCCTGATGCACCGTTGGCCGCGGCGTAACATAATGGCTATTCGGGTAAATAGTCACCTTCGGTACGCTAGAAAAACGCTTGCCTGTCAGCGGGTCAAATTCCGAAATTTCTTCCACCTCATCCCCAAACATAGAAATTCGCCATGCGCGCTCATCGGTGTGGGATGGGAATATATCTAGCGTGTCCCCCTGAATGCGAAAAGTGCCACGCGTGAAAGCAACTTGGTTGCGTTCATATTGCAACTCCGTCAGTTGCCGCAGAATTTCATCGCGGTTCACAAACTCACCTTTTTCGAGCTTAAACATCATCTTCCCATAAGCCTCAGGCGAGCCCAAACCATAGATGCACGAAACCGACGCCACAATAATCACATCACGGCGCTCAAGCAAACTGCGCGTGGCCGAATGGCGCATGCGGTCAATCTGCTCATTGATGTTCGAGTCCTTCTCAATAAACGTGTCCGACTTCGCCACATAGGCCTCAGGCTGGTAATAGTCATAATAGGACACGAAATATTCCACCGCATTCTCCGGGAAAAAATCTTTCATCTCCCCGTAAATCTGCGCTGCCAATGTTTTGTTGTGGCACAAGATGATGGCTGGTCGCTGCGTTTTCTCAATCACCAACGCCATTGTGTAAGTCTTCCCCGAGCCAGTCACGCCCAGCAAAACCTGCTCCGAAAGCCCGTCATTTATGCCTTCCACAAGCGCAGCCGATGCCGCTGGCTGATCACCGGCAGGAGAATAGGGGGCTTGGAGTTTAAAAAGTTTGGACATAACCGCTGAATAATTTATATATGTATATATGCACGCATCCGCTAAAATTCTATGCTTATCCTTAATATTTTTCATAGCCTCGCTAAACGCCGATGCTCGTCCGATGATAACCGACTTGTCTGAGCGCAAAATTGACATCCACGCAAAGTTCGTCGGCAAAGAATTGCTGCTCTATGGAGCGCGCGTTGAAGCGGGTGACATTGTGGTGGTAGTGCGCGGCCCAAAAGGCAATTATATCGTCCGCAAAAAAGAAGATATCGGCGGTATCTGGATCAACACAAAATCAGTGGAATTTGAAGACGTTCCTCAATTCTATCTAGTCGCTTCCAGCCGCAATTTTGAAGATATTCAGCCCGAAACAATCCGCAAAGAACTCGGCGTCGGCTTTGACACAATCCAACTCCACGGCGTCGGCGCATCTGCCAGCACAGAGCTAAACGAATTCCAAGATGCATTGCTCGCACAGCTGGAAGAAGAGGAATTGCTAAACTCCGAAGTTCTCACATTGCCGTTGCTCGAAGGCACATTGTTCCGCATTCGCATCCCATTCCCAGAGAAAATTGTTTCTGGCACATACACCGCCGAAATTTATTCATTCAACGACGGAGAACTCCGCGGCGTGCAATCCATCCCCGTGCAGGTCGAAAAAGTGGGGCTTGAAGCGTTTATCTATGAATCCGCCCACGAAAGCCCAGCGCTCTACGGCATCGCCGCCATCATCCTAGCAATCGCAATGGGCTGGGTCGCCGCAACTGTGTTCAGAAAGGTCTAGGCGATGCAGCTTTCATTCGGGTTGGTTTTTGAGGATTTATACAGCCGTGACGGCTTGGAAAAACTGCATGCAGAATTCCTAAAAAACAACCCACCCCAAGACATGCTTGAACGCGCAAAAGCTGCAGAAGATTTCCTCGCCGAGCTATTCAACATCCGTAACGAAGTAGCTGAGCTGAAGTCAAAGCACGATAAGCTAGCCCCAATTTTTTCCGCAAAAAAACTGTTCGTGCAACGCGCGATGAAGAAGTATTTGAAGTCAGAATCTCAAGCCCTAAGTTTCGAGCTTGATGATGAGTTGGATGCGGCTACCAAAATTCTGAGATGGATGGATGAAAAAGACGATGAAAACCTCGTCGCGGCCGCACATTACCTGCAAGAAAACTCCTTCAATTTCCCCACCCTAATGCGCCTCCCAAAGAAGCTAGATTTTGAGAATTTGGTGCATAAATGCAGCGCGACCAGAGAGCGTGAAAATTTCAACCTAACTGACGATGGTGGCACTTTAACCCGCGCGCTCGATCAAGCTAATTATTGCATTTTCTGCCACGAACGCGACAAAGATTCTTGCTCAAAAGGTCTGTGGGAAGATGACGCAACGCCCAAAATTTCTCCCACAAAAACCCCGCTCGCTGGCTGCCCGCTGGACGAAAAAATCTCGGAAATGAACCTGCTGAAAAGCCAAGGATTCTCCATCGCAGCCCTCGCCGTTGTTACCCTAGATAACCCAATGTGCGCCGCAACTGGCCACAGAATTTGCAATGATTGCATGAAATCCTGCATCTATCAAAAGCAAGAGCCAGTCGACATTCCGCAGGTGGAATCAAAAAATCTCCGCGATGTTTTGGCGCTGCCTTATGGCTTTGAAATCTATTCACTGCTTACCAGATGGAATCCGCTGAACACACAAAGCCCAATTCCAAAACCAGCAACTGGCAAAAAAATCCTAGTCGTCGGCCTCGGCCCCGCTGGCTTCACGCTGGCGCATTATTTGCTCAATGATGGGCATGAGGTGATGGGAATTGACGGGCTAAAAATTGAGCCCCAAGAAATAAAAACTACAATCCCATTCGAGCCAATAAAAGACGTGCAGAGCATTTGGGAAAACTTAGACGAACGCCAACCGCAAGGCTTCGGCGGAGTCGCGGAATATGGCATCACTGTGCGTTGGGATAAAAACTTCCTAACCATCATCCGCTTGCTGCTCGAACGCCGTGCAAATTTCATCGCTAAGGGTGGCATTCGCTTCGGCAGCAACCTCACTTTTGAGCAAGCCTATGAAATGGGATTCGACCATATCGCCATGTGTGCAGGTGCAGGAAAACCAAACATTGTACCCATGAAAAATGCTCTCGCTCGCGGAGTTAAAACCGCGTCCGATTTTCTCATGAACTTGCAATCGGGCGGCGCGTTCATGGCCGATTCAATAGCCAACCTGCAAATCCGTGCGCCAATCGTCGTCATCGGCGGCGGACTAACAGCAATAGACACAGCCACTGAAGCGCAGGCATATTACGAAGTTCAACGCAAAAAATTCCGCGCAAGATATGAAAAATTTGGCGATCGCTTAAACTTGAGCGAAGAAGAAAAGATAATTGCCGAAGAGCTGCTGGCATCCGATGCTCAGCAATCAACTGTTATATATAGAAAGCGCCTGCAAGATTCTCCCGCCTATCGCCTCAATCATGAAGAGGTTGAGAAAGCATTTGAGGAGGGCATAGGGTTCGTTGAAAATGCGACTCCCCTGGAAGTTATTACCGATGAATTTGGGGTTGCAAAAGAGTTGCGTGTTTCGATAAACGGCCAAGAAAAAACCATCCCCGCGCGCACAATTTTGATCGCGGCAGGAACGCAGCCAAATACAATTCTGGCCAAAGAAGATGCGCGTTTTGACACGGACGGAAAATATTTCCAGATGCTAGATGCAAGCGGAAAACTTGCCAAACCCACAGGCCATTGCAAGCCAGAAACCGCGCATGTGCTGATGCATAAAGACGAGCAGGGGCGTGCGGTGAGTTTTTTCGGTGATTTGCACCCAGATTTTGCGGGCAATGTTGTGAAGGCCATGGCGAGCGCGAAGCGCGGTTATTCGGTGATTAGCGAGCTGTTAAGTTTATAATTTCCTCCCCGCTCGCCTACTGGCTCGCAGACTGAGGAATTGCTTCGCAAGCTCAAGGCTGGCAAGGCCTGCTGGCCTTGTGGTAATTAAGCTTTTCGCTACCTAGGAAACTAGGTTTGCTTCGGGAGGTGCTAGCTTTGCAAATCCTCACTCGTCTCAACCATCGCCTTCAGCGTATAGTCAAAATGTGCATCTAGCTTTTCTTGCATCGCGGGTGAAATACTCACTAGCATTGAGCGTTCGTCGTTGGGGTTTTTGCTTTCAACCACCATTCCCTCATCAATCAGTTTTTGCAAATATTTCCGTGCAGTGAAAGGGCTTTTGATTGACTGCATAAAGCGCAGTGCGTCAGAAACCATCAGCGGTTTTCCTGCATACCACATTTCGCTCAGCAAATCCCAATAGGAAGTTGCATAAAATTCCTTATTCCCATCAAAAACCTCAATCCAATTCGCCCCAATCTTGCGAGTGAAGTGGATGAATTCTTTATGTTTGTCATGTGAGAAATTTAGCATGGGGGGATTGTAGCATATTTAGTGCTAAATTGGCAAATATATTATTTGTTAGTCTCCACTTTAGAAAAAATAAATTCTTTAAGTGATGAGTACTCATCTTTCTTTAATAAAGAGTCAGAAAAAGCAAGGCTCTTACCGCTTGTTTCAATCGAAAATAACTTAATAGAAGAGCGTGGTATTAGAATTTCATTTGCTTTTATTACATCAGCAAAATTCACCTCACCCTTTTTCTTTATAAAAAAACCATACTCTTTAACTAAGTGCTCGTTGTAGACAATTATATGACGTTTACAAAAAACCAAAAGCACATATAGGGTCGACGAATACATAGTTCCAGCTAACAAAACTAAAAAGCTAAACCATTGCATGGAATCATCTGATTCAAAGTTACCTTCAGCAAGCTCATTGAATGAAAACCATGTCAAAGGAACGATAATAAGCAAGAAAAGGAGTATAAAGTGTCGCCTAAATTGCAGGCGATACTTAGCAATGTAACCCAACTCACTCATCTCCATTAAACGCTATAATACAACTGAAATTCCATCGGATGCGGGGCGGTTTCATACGCCTCATTTTCCTCTTCTTTCAGCGCGATATATGCATCAATTTGATCGTCAGTGAACACATCGCCTTTCTTCAAGAAATCACGATCTTCATCCAAAGCGCCCAATGCTTCACGCAAAGAACCTGCAACTGTTGGAACGTCCTTGAGCTCTTCTGGTGGAAGGTCATACAAGTTCTTATCCATTGCTTCGCCTGGGTGAAT
>JALZVI010000013.1 GCA_023301015.1 Rickettsiales bacterium
ACTTAATTTGCTAAAGCTATAATGAATAAAGCGATAGCCAGGCGCAGACTTTAGAAGGATTAGTTCTTCTAATAGCTTTCTCTCTGCTCCCTTGTCGATGATGATCATATTGACTGTTCCTATAATAAGCCTGCACAACTGTGAATTGTAGCGCGGTGAATATTTATATTAACAAAATAGGATTAAAAGAGATTTAATTTTATCTAAAATTGTATGCTTATATATAGGGGGAGTTAGGTATCTAGTGCTTTATCTGACTTTAAGTTCCCGCATGTGACCTTGCCATTCCTTCAAGTGCCGCTTGGTGCTTGGCTGTGAAGCTGTATTTGCTGGCAGCGTTTTCTATAATCTTTTGGCTAATAGCCTGTTGCGCTCTTGGATCTGGTTCGTAGCCATCTTTAAGGCTAGGGAATTCTATCTGCTCTTCTTCTGTCAGGTCGCGCTTAATCAATAATCCATTTCGATAAACTGGGTTGCCTTCAGCGTCGTTTTTGATTTTGACTGAAACCCCAACGCGAGCAGCATCTTCAAGCGGCTTTACCATCTCGCGGAGTCCTCGGCTATATCTGTTTTTTTCAGCGTCTCTGCCAGAAATAATTGGCAATGCAAATTCTGCTCTGTGATACAGCGATCCCCATGCTGGTAGAATGGCTTCGTGCGTTTCTTTTAAAATTGCATTGTTGCGTTCTGCAATAGCTTTTGGATCGGGTTTGTTGGCTGCTTGTGGCTTTGCTGGTTGGGCGATTAAGCCTGCGGCTGCACCTGCCGATGGTGGTTTTTGCGAGTTTCCGCCAAGCAAACTGCTGAACAAGCTTGCCTTAGGGGCATTTGAGTTGCTTGCGCTGACTTTTGCAATAGCTGGTTTTTGAGCTACTAATCCGCTGTTAGGCATTGTAGAGCTGTATAAAATATTACCTTTAGAAATTGATTCGACAGTTAAGTTCAGCTGTCCCGTAAGCAGCACCTCTTTTCTAATGCCAGTAACAAGTTCGTCCAATGCATTGGATTCATGTATGATGTTAGCAATCACTATTGACGGAGCTCCGGGGAGGGCGCTTCTTAGTCTTCCGATATAGGCTGTTGTGCCCATAGCTTTGATTTGATCCAAATCTGATATCAGAGTTGACGTTGCGATATATGGATTATGCTTTGGCGCTCCACTTTCTCTGCCGTCAACTGAGATGGTCGCAACCCTTTCCCTGTCGCTATTTATATGAATAAATTTGTTTAAATAGCTTTGCGAGTCAGAAGGGTTTTTTCCATTGCTAGGGATGCGTCTATATCTGGGTAGATCGGCAGCTCTTTTGTTAAACTCAACATCTGGATCGTGGCTTTTGCATGTATAGCAAAATGATTTTGGCATGCTTTTGTCAAATATATTTGTTGCAGTTATTGCTAGCCCATTCTCTCTGCAGACGCTCATTATTGATTGAAAATTCTGATAAAGGCCGATCTTGTTCATTGTATGGTAATCGGGCTGTTCTCCTTTTTCGTTTAGGGTGCCAATAAGCGCAATAGCTTCCTTGCAATCTTCAAGGCTATAATTGCCACCGACAATTGTAACATCAAAAAGTTCCGATATGTCATTTTCAAAATTCATGTTTCCGCTGGGGTATAGCCCCTTCAAAAACGAGTATAGGCCGCTATGGATTGATTCCTCGCTGTTGCTTGAATCGACATGATAAGCAAATGTTGTCCCAGAAGCTTTGTCCTTAACAATCAAAACCATTGAGTCTTCTTGCAGCGTAAAGCCGAGATTTGTCATTTTCTTTTTCTCCATATAGCCGCCTGTACCGCTAGGAATATCGAAAGTCGCTCTTTGTGCAGTTCCCTTGGCGGCCAAGGTTTGATCGGCGGCCATTTGGTTGACCAAAACCAGTGAAGCATCTTCAACGGCAGTCATAACTGCTCGATAGGTTATGCAGGTTTTGATTGCGCTGACAAATTTTTCTAAGGCGACGTCATTGCCTGCTCTAAGCAAGTTTTCTAAGAATATCTTATTATGCCCATCAGCCCCTTTAGCTTGAACGGAAATATACTTCATTGCCCTTTCTGTGCTAGAGAAATTGTCTGGATGGTCTTTGGAGAATAGTGAGGTTATTGCGGCGGCATATTCATCTCTGGCGGACGGTATGTCTTTAATGTTTTTTTCTGGCGCATGCTTTGTAAGCCAAGTTATATATTTATAAATGGCTTCGTTTGGGATGCATTCTTCATTGGCATATTGAGCAGACATTATTTTAATGAAATCGTCCAGCTCTTCGCTTTGGTTTTCTAAAAGCTCAAACGCCTTACCAACCATGTCATCTGCCTCATGGCGCATGCCAATCTCATTTAGCTTTGTCCTAACATTTTCCATGTGGGATAGGGGGTGAGATAATTTGTGCTGGTTTTCGCTCATAACTTTTTCTGAGCTTTCTCTTGTAACAAATTGGAAAATAGCGCTCAAATAGGCTTCGCAAGATCTTTTGGCTTCAGCGGGGTTGAAAGGATCTGCATCATATGCCGCCTTTGCTTTTGTATCCAAAGCGTCAAGAACATCTTGTCTAGTAAACTCTGGGCGGATTTCTTCAAGATCAGGTTCTGCATATAGAGTAGGTGCTGCTGGTTTTTCCTCTTCATTGGCATCAGGCCTGTTCTGCTTCTTTTTGGCTCTAGAATTTGTTTTTTGCTGCTCTGTATTATATTCGGCTAGGGCTTTGCTATGCTCGGCTTCAAGCTCGGCATTCTTTTCCTGTATCTCTTTGTGCTCAGATTTTGCATTTTCATAATTTATTGCATCTTGATCAATTTGAGCCAGTTTTGCGGTGAAGTTTTTTGACAGCTCAGTGCTGCCTTCTTCCAGAACAATCAGAGCTTCTGCTTTTTCTTCAGTAGTCAGAGTAATTGCATATTCAGAAGCTGATTCAACAGGTTCTTTAGGCGCCTCAAATTTTGAAAGATCCCCTGCTTTTGGAGTGTGGTTCACTACATTGTCGAGCGCTGCCAAATGCAACTCTTCAGTTGTTGGATTAAACTTAGTTACAGCGCCGCTGCTTGCTAGTTTCATTTTGAAGGGTTTCTTACTGCTAGAGCTCATCTGCTGGCCTTTTAATTTAAGTTAATTAATTTTTATTTACCATATATTTTCAAGGCAAGTCAAGCTTTTAATAAGTCTGGAGAGGTCGGGTGTTCTGGAAATGTGGAGAGGTAAGCTAAGCGTATTGCCCACAAGCGTGGCCTGATGACCATGCCCATTGGAAGTTGAATCCGCCCAAATGGCCAGTTACATCCACCACTTCACCGATGAAATATAGCCCAGCCACGGCTTTGGCCTCAAAGGTTTTTGATGACAATCCGTCAGTATCCACCCCGCCCAATGTCACCTCTGCTGTGCGATATCCTTCCGTACCATTTGGCACAATTTTCCAGCCGCAAATCAAATCCGC
>JALZVI010000014.1 GCA_023301015.1 Rickettsiales bacterium
GCTCAAGGCTGTGGTTTGGAATATCTCCCCGCTCCGGATGCGCTTTGCAGACTCACAGCGCTTGGCTGCAGTAACCTAACTGTCATAAAACTCCAACATATACTTAATATTTGGATCTGCTTTCATGTGGTACTATGTCTGCATTAGTATCAACAGAAGGGGATGAAGATGGGTGAGAAAACAAAGTATGAGCAAATTATAGATCTAGAGAATTTAGAGCAGATTGATGGTTATTTTATGTATGGTAATGCGCATATGCGTCTTGACCCTGCTACCTCAGCAGAGGAGTATAACACTATTGAAGATCTGCTAGTTTCGCTGAATGAGCTGAAGAATATGGCAAGTTTGCAAAAAGAAACTGGCATTGAAATTGAAGGTGGTGTTTATACTGCAGAAGGGCACTTCAAGACAGAGTATCATGGACAAGCAGTTGCACCATATTTGGGCTATGATAATGGAAAGACTGAGAAAAACTTGGATGCAGAGATTAATGCTATGGAACGCCGCCCTGCTTTGGAAGAGGGGAAGTATTACTTAGTTTCTGGTCCTCCTACCTCTGTTAAAGACCCTATTATTCCAGCATTGCAGAACACAATTGATTCGCTCAGCAAGCTAAAAGACTTGGATATTGTGGATAGTGCAAAATTGCAAACGGCGGCAATGGTTGTTGATACGAATCTTAGAAATCATACGCAAGCTTTGTGGGCAATTGATGGGTTAACGCAATCTCCAGCAGAAAAACAAATGCGAGCGGATTGGGCTGAGGGTAAACAAAGCGAACATCAGCCGGCAATTAGTCGCTTACTTGAGACTATGAATGATAATCGTTATAAGGAAGCTCTGACTGAAGCTGCACAAGATGCTGCGCTTGAAAAGCCAAAGCCAAACTTATCTGAAGAAGCAGAGGTCGCTAAATCGGCAACTAACGCTATTTCTAGATAGCTTCCTTCTTCTCTTTCTCGCTCTCACTTTTCAGCTGTCCACATGCAGCCATAATATCTTGGCCTCTTGGTGTGCGGACGGGGGCTACTAGGCCGTGGTCTAATAGGTAGTTGGAGAAATTGCGGATTTGCTCTTTGGTGCTGCACTCATAAATCGCGCCAGGCCAAGGGTTGAAGGGGATGATGTTGACTTTCGCGCGGATGCCTTCGAGCAGGCGCACAAGTTCCTTCGCATCTTCGAGCGAGTCATTCACGTCTTTTAGCATTACATATTCAAACGTGATTTTGCGGAAACCGCGATCTGTTCCATCTTCTTTTTGTCCGTAATATTTACGGCATGCAGCGAGCAGTTCGGCTATTGGCCATTTCTTGTTGATAGGCACAATTTCGTCGCGCAATTCATCGCGAACAGCGTGGAGGGAGATGGCCAAATTCACTCCCAAAGTTTCTCCACATTCCTGAATTTTTGAGACGATTCCAGATGTTGAAAGAGTGATGCGGCGTTTGCCGAGCTGGATGCCATCTTCGTCCATTATGATTTTTAGCGCTTTGGCTACATTGTCGAAATTGAGTAGCGGTTCGCCCATTCCCATCATCACGATGTTGGAAAGAAGGCGTCCCTCCGTTGGGCTTGGCCATTCTTCAAATGCATCGCGGGCGACCATAAATTGGCCAACAATATCGGCGGCGGTGAGGTTGCGCACAAGCTTTTGCGTGCCTGTGTGGCAGAAGCTGCAAGTGAGTGAGCAGCCAACTTGTGATGACATGCAAAGGCTTCCACGATCGTTTCCGTTGCGGTCCATGCCGGGGATGTGAACAACTTCCACTTCTTGCCCGTCTTCAAATTTCATCAGCCACTTGCGTGTGCCGTCGATCGATTTTAAGTCGCGCACAATCTCTGGGCGGCCGATATAGAAGCGTTCTTTGAGCTGCTCGCGCGAGTCTTTTGAGATGTTGAGCATGTCGTCAAAACTGGTGACCCCGTGATAATATACCCATTGCCAAATTTGCTTGAGGCGATAGCCTACCAGCCCGATTTCTTGGAATTTTTCCGCCAGCTCTTCACGCGATTGGCCGATGATATTTTCTTTGATAATTTCTGTCATGTGGCGCTATATACACTATTTACGCGGGTTTGTCAGTTTATAATTTTCTCCCCGCTCGCCTACTGGCATTGCGGTGCGGCGAGGCTTATGTAAATGGGGCAGCCTTGAGCGTTCTCAGTCTGCAAGCGCGTCAGCGCGCAGCGGGGAGTAATTTAAGACTCTAAACACCACGCCATAATGGCCTTTTGTGCATGCAGTCTATTCTCGGCTTCGTCCCAAACTACTGATTGTTTGCCGTCGATCACTTCGGCGGAAACTTCTTCGCCTCTATGCGCTGGAAGGCAATGCATGAAAATTGCGTCTGCTTTGGCATGGCTCATCAGCTCGGAATTTACTTCATAATTCATCAGCAAATTGCGGCGAGTTTCTGGGTCTTTGTCGCCCATTGAAAGCCATGTGTCGGTCACTACGCAATCGGCATTTTTGGTGCATTCTGCTGGGTTGTCATACACGGAGATTTTTGCGCCATTTGCAATTGCTTTGTCGATGAAATTCTGGCTTGGCAGCAGCTCATTCGGGCAGGCTAGTGCGAGTTCAAAGCCGAACTTTGCAGATGCGTGAATCCATGAAATTAGCACATTATTTCCATCGCCAACCCAAGCGATTTTTGCACCTTCAATTGAGCCTTTATGCTCTTCATAGGTGAGGATATCTGCCATGATTTGGCATGGGTGTGAGAAGTCTGTCAGGCCGTTGATTACTGGTACAGAGGAGTGCTCGGCAAGCTCCAAAAGCGTGCCGTGTGAATTGGCGCGGAGTGTGATTATGTCAACAAAGCGGCTGAGGACTTTTGCGGTGTCGGCCACTGTTTCGCCGCGGCCTAGCTGCATGTCTGAGCTGGTCATAGTGATGGCTCTGCCGCCAAGTTGGTTGATGCCTACTTCAAATGAAACGCGTGTTCTGGTGGATGGCTTTTCATAAATCTGCGCAAGCTGTTTTCCATTTGCGAGTTCACGATTTTTCGCCTTCAAATCTTTTGCAAGTTCTATAATCTCGCGCAAAGTTTTTGCGTCAAAATTATCAATGTCGAGGAAGTGTCTAATTGCCATAAGTGCCTAAGTAAATATAAAATTTGTAACCTTAAAGCGAACCCTTATAGCACTAAATTTTGCCCTCGTCAATTTGGCGAGAAATTAGAGTTGAGAACTCGTCTGAGAAGTCATCTAAACTACCGGCAACTTTGTCGAGTTCAACAGAGAATTTGTTGTAAGCTACTACGGCTGGAATAGCGGCGATAAGGCCAATTGCTGTGGCAAAAAGCGCCTCTGCAATTCCCGGTGCAACAGTTGCGAGGGAAACATTTTTGGCTGCGCCAATAGCGGTGAAACTGTTCATAATTCCCCACACAGTTCCGAACAAGCCAACAAATGGTGCGGTTGAGCCGAGTGTCGCGAGGAATCCCAGATTGTTCTCAAGATCTTCTAAAGTGCGGTTGCGCGAAATTTGCATAACTTTTGAAACACGCTCTTTCAAGCCAAGGCGCATTTCTGATTTTTTGCCGCCACTATTACCCGAGCGCGAAATTTCGTCCATAGCTGCAACAAAAATTTGTGCAAGTGGTGTGAGCTTGTGTGACGCTTGCTTTGAATATTTCTCATACAAAGCTTCCAAAGAAGTGCCTGACCAGAAATTTGTTTCAAAACGGCTTGATTTGAATTTTACGGTGTTGAACTTAGCATATTTATCAAACATAATTGTCCAACTCCAAACGCTGGCAAGAAGTAGTCCGACCATGACAGACTGTACCACTAAATCAGCGTGGAAGAAGAGTTCTATCATCGACAATTCGGTTGATATGGGCGCGCCTGCTGCGGCGTTTACGCTACCTTCAAGTGCGGTTGAATTTACGGCTTCTGTGGGTGCTGCTGCTGGCATAATATATATTTTGTTTTGTTGATGAGTATATTTCTACACTTAACGATAAAACTATCAAGCTGCATTTATCTTCGCCAACATATCCTCGGGGATTCGAGAAGGTTTCATGCTGAAATCCACGCAAACTAGCACGATTTTCACGCCAGCAATTTGCACATCTTCTTTGAAGAAATTTTGCTGCATGATGATTTTCGTTCTCGTCATCTCAGAAATTTCAGTACGCACTTCCAGAACATCATCCAACTTCGCTGGTGCGTAATAATCCACCGCGGCATGACGCACAACGAAATAGAAATCTAGCTCAGAATTGTTGAAGCCCTTTTCACGCAGCCACTCGGTGCGAGCGCGCTCCGCAAACTTCAAATAATTCGCATAATACATAATCGCTTCCGCGTCAGTATCCTCGTAATAAACTCTAAAATTGATGCTATGCATAGTGAGAGTGTATATTAAGATGACAAGATTTGCAAACTATGCTATAAACGCCCCATGAAAAGAACTGCAAAAATTGAGAGAAATACTAAGGAAACCGAAATTTCGGTGGAGCTTAACCTTGATGGTAAGGGCGAATATGATGTTGAAACTGGCATTGGTTTTCTTGACCACATGCTCGAGCAGCTTTCGCGCCATTCGTTGATTGATTTGAACGTGCGCATCAAAGGCGATTTGCATATTGATTTCCACCACACCACAGAAGATTCTGCAATTGCCATTGGCGAAGCGTTTAAGGCGGCACTTGGTGAGAAAAAAGGCATTGTTCGCTATGCTCATGCATATATCCCGATGGATGAAGCTTTGACGCGCGTGGCGCTCGACATTTCTAACCGTCCGTATCTGATCTGGAACGTGAATTTTGAGCGTGACAAGGTGGGTGAGATGGACACTGAGCTGTTCAAAGAATGGTTCCAAGCTTTCGCTTTCAATGCAGGAATCACGCTACATATCGAGAATTTGTATGGCACAAACAATCATCACATCGTAGAAAGCTGCTTCAAAGGACTAGCGAAATCGTTGCGCAACGCGCTGGAGATTGACCCGCGTAAGAGCGACGAAGTTCCAAGCACGAAGGGTGCGCTGTAACATTGCTTTAACAATTTTGTGATAGGCTGTTGCGGTGTCGAATATTAAACAAAAATTTGCTGGATTTTTTGATTCTATTGCCATTGACCTTGGGTTGATGACGGAGGAGCAATCTGTGCAGAACTTAGAAATGCAATCGCACTTCTTGTTGCTTTGGGAAAAAGACATCAAGCCAACTGAAAAGTTTCTGGATGCTGATCCGCTATTTGAAAAGGTTAGGGATGAGTGGGGTGATTTCCAGGAGGAGTTCAATTTTACGAGAACTGAGTTTTTATCTGCATTCGCAAAGGCTTCAAGCGGCAAGGGTTTTGATAAAGAGCAAGCGCCTGCTATCGGGCAAATTGCAAAGGCTTTGGGGAATATTACGGATGATGTGAAGAATGCGATTCTGACAGCGCAAGCAGCGGTGCGTGCCGAGCAGGTTTTGGATGATGCTAATGATTATAGTATTGATCCAAAAACGGCGGAAGAAATTGAACGTCAGCATAGCCGTATTGATTATAAGGCTCAGGACGATCCGCATCAATTGGTGCGCTCGCAAATTGCGAACAAGGATGCAGATGAGCTGAATTTGAAAATTAAGAGTGGCGGCTTTGAGACTGTAGAAGAGATTTTCAAAGAGCATAATGCGCTTTCTGACAGAGTGAAGATGGCTTATCGGGATGCGGAATTTTTATTTAGGGACCTCGATATCCCCGCTGCAAAATTGATTGCGCAGGAGCTTAGTAGGGCAGCCCAAGATATGGGTAAGCAGAGATAATTATTTACAGATTCATGCGTAGCCGCTAGTGTTGGTGCATGACAAAATTCATCAAAATGAACGGGCTGGGCAATGATTTTGTGATTATTGATCGCCGTACGCAGGCGTTTGAGATTACCGCAGCGGTGGCAAAGAAAGTGGCTTATCGCCGCTTTGGCGTTGGGTGCGATCAGATAATCCTGCTCGATGCTTGCGAGAATGCTGATATTCATATGGGGATTTATAACTCGGACGGAAGTCAGTCAGGCGCGTGCGGGAATGCGACACGTTGCGTTGCGCAGTTGATGATAGAGGAGCTGGCCAAGCCGCAAGTGACGATTGAGACTCAGGCGGGAATTTTATCTGGCGTGCAGACTGAAAATGGAATGATTACGGTGGATATGGGTGAGCCGAGCTTTTTGTGGAATGAAATTCCTTTGTCGCAGGAAGTTGATGCTTTGTCATTGCCGATTGAATCTGGTGAGCTGAAAAACCCCGTGGCAGTTAGCATGGGCAATCCGCATATCGTATTTTTTGTTGATGACGTGGAGAAGGTGAATTTGCGTGCGCATGGAACGGAATTGGAGAATAACGCTCTCTTTCCCGAGCGTACGAATGTGAGCATTGCGCAGGTGATGCCTAATGAAGAAATTCGTGTGAAAGTTTGGGAGCGCGGAGTTGGAAAGACTCTGGCATGCGGAACGGCGGCGTGTGCCGTGCTTGTTGCAGCGATTGCGGTGGAGAAAATTTCCATCACAAAAACAATTATATCATTACCCGGTGGTAAGTTGGAAATTGAGTGGAACGATGCTGGACGCGTGCTGATGAGTGGTGCTGTGGAGAAAGTATTCGCAGGTGAGTTGTTTTAATTGCTTCCCCGCAGTTTTAC
>JALZVI010000015.1 GCA_023301015.1 Rickettsiales bacterium
GACTACTGTGAACCTTTTGAATTTTTAGATTTCCGTGATGGCTTGCCTGCCGAAGTTGCAAGCATTCGTGTAACTGCAGTAAATTCTGAAAGTTTCAACAATTCTAACCTAAGACCAGATTCTGATTTGAAAGTTGAATATTTAGATTCAACTGGAAACCCGCTGGAAGGTGAGACATTCACTGCAAAGCAACTTAATGCAATTATTTTTGAAAATGATGGAACCAACTTGTCTGTTGCTCAGCTGCTGACAGATGGCGGTGTTGTTGAATTTGACAACCCTCTTCCTCAATCTCAGCAGGCGAAGTCAAGATTTGCTGGTGGCAATGATAAGGAAATTGCAGAAATTGCTGCAAAGCTAAAAGAGCAGGGAAGTAAGTTGCAAGAACAAGAGGAAGGCGAAAGTTACACAGCCAACCTAAGCGTAGCAGCTAACCCAGACTTGCCACAAAAAGCAAATGCGCTGTAGGTGATTATTAACCTAGGTGCAATTTCACAATAGCCAACACGCTCACAATGCCAAGGGCTAGCAATCCGCCTTTGATCGCGAACAATGAGATGATCTTCTTTGGCTTGCTTTGGACATAGTCCTCAATCACAATCTGCAACCCAAGGGCTGCGTGATAGAAGCTGGAGATGATAACTAGTGCCATCAGCGATGCGTTCAAGGCGCTGCTGAAAAATTCTGCTACAATAAATGCGTCTTTCCCAACAAGCGAGATTACGCTGTATATGAACCAAGTTACGAGTGGGAGATTTGCAATTGCAGTTGCGCGTTGCATTATCCAATGATGCGTTCCTTCACCCGCCGCCCCATGGCCACGCGCTTTTGAAAGATTTGATTTGCTGTTAAATTTTCCTGACATCTTAGATTCCTCCACAGCTAGCAACGCCAAGCGCTGCAGCCCAAATTACTGCTGTTAGAACCACCGCGCCAATCAGCACTGCATAGCCCGAACGGGTTGCGTTCTTCAGCTCAAAGCCTTTGCCCATATCCCAAAACAGATGACGCACACCGTTTAGCATATGATAGCTGAGCGCCAAGCTCCAGCCGCCAAGCATTGCCAGCCCAAACGGGCCACGCATAAACTCGCTGAAATCAGCAAAGTCTGCTGGGTAATAGGCCAAAATCACCAGCCAGCAAACCACCAGCAGCAAGCCAGCGGAAAGTGCAACACCTGTGAGGCGGTGCAAAATTGATAGGGTAGAGGTTATTAACCAGCTATAAACCTGCAGATGCGGCGAAAGCGGACGCGGGCGAGGTTTCTTAATTTCATTTTTTTCACTCATAACTTGCATAATTATATTTTGCTGCTAATTGTCAAGCATGGAAACAGTAATACTAATATTTCACCTCATAATTGTCGTCACCATGGTGCTCGTGATTTTGTTGCAACGTAACTCAAGCGATGGCCTAAGCGGTCTTGGTGGGGGAAGTTCAAACCCTTCTGCTATGGGGCAAACCCGCGGAAGTTCAAATCCGTTGACCAAAGCCACCGCGATTTTGGCCACGTTATTTGTGGGCACATCACTAACATTGGCATATCTCGCCAATGCGAAAAATGAATCAGTGATTGACGATATTCAAATCCCTGAGATCGAAGAGAAAACGAAAGTTCCGTTTTTGATCGATGAGAGCGAAGTGGAAGCACTTCCACAGACCAAGCCAGCTGAAGAAGTTGTGCCAATCGCCGAGTAGTTAATTTCTCTTTACGTCGCCGTGTCTTTACTGTAGAAGCTCTGGATGAGATCAGGAAAGGTAGAAAAAATACTAAAAGAAATGGAAGAGTGTATCTCTTGCTCTGAATATGAGGCTGCCATTAAGTTGGGCGCGGAGTCCGTGAAAGATATTGGCCATAAGATAGTTATTTACCGCAAAATTGCTGAGGTTTTTTTGCTTGCTGGGAGTGTAGAGCAAGCCAATAGGGTTCTTGATGTATCTAAGGAGCATTTTCCTGATAGCAGCCATTTTGCATTTTATTCGTATGTAATCAGCTATGCTGTGGATAGGAAAGACAGTGATCTTCTAAAATTAGCTATAGATGGCTTTTATTCTATAGAACAAAGAGATGGGCTAGGTAAGCATTTTACTGAGAGGAGGTTGTCTCGTTTCCTTAGTGTTTATTCTAGTGAACAGGAATCTGACAAGTTTGATCTTTTATACCAAGCAGCTATAGAAAAATTCCCTGATAATATATATATCGCGAATTTTGCTGCACGTAATAAAATTTTTAATGGCGAGTGGGAAGAGGGATTTGAGCTTTTAAGACCTGCAATTGAGCAAGGTAAGTATATAGACAAGGACCTTAAGTGCTTAGTTATTGCGGCCAATGCTGGCTCAAGAAGCAATGTATATAGCAAGGCCGTTAAGATTGTTGATTTTGCTATAAATAACGCTCCAGAGAATAATATCTATTATAATCAGCGAGCTGATATAGAGCTGAGGTTCAGAGATTTTGATGCCGCTAGAGAGTTTTATTATAAAGCAATGGAGTTAGATCCAGAAAAAAAATCTACCAAGCTTGGCTTGGCAAAGGTGGATAAGGAAGAGGGGTTGTTTGAAGATGCTGTTGAGAAGCTCTCGGAAATAGTCTCTGGAGAGCCTCACGACCCCTATGTTTTGGCTTTCTCAACTGGCCTTGCGCGACAAGGGTATGGCGTGAAGATACACAAGCGGTTGCTTGAAAGAGCTCCCGTGAAAGATAGGGGTAGGTTCATTATTGATGCGCCAGTGCAGGACAGGGGAGTGATTAGAGAGAGTAGCCTTCGAGAATCCACGTTGGCTTTGGATGAAGAAGAGGCTTGGCAACGGCATTTGGAGTCAGAGGCTGGGACTTCCCGCGCTGGCAGAGGCTAGACGTCTGTTTGTATTTAAACCGCTTGCGCTATCTCGCGCATCTCGTCCATATCCCCATTGCAATGCAAAATCAGGTCGCACCCAGCTTCGAGTGAGCGTTTTGTCCGATCGGCAAAGCTGCCTTCAAGTGCCTTCATCGACAAATCGTCAGTCATAATCATGCCCTTGAAGCCAATCTCATTTCTAATCAATTCAATCACTGCTTTGGATTGAGTCGCGCAATTTTCCGCGTCAATCGCCTCGTATATAATATGCGCCGTCATCGCAAATGGCATATGCGCTAACTCCTTGAATGGCAAGAAATCTACCGCCAGCTCCTCAAGGCTAGCAGTTACTCTAGGCAGATCCAAGTGGCTGTCACACATCGCGCGTCCGTGGCCTGGGATATGCTTAATAACCGGTTGAACATCCGCATCAATCAACCCATTCGCCATTGCTAACCCAAGTTTGGCAACGGTTTCTGCGTCGTCCGACAGTGCGCGATCTCCCACGATATCATGCGCTCCCGCCTGTCTTACATCCAGCATTGGCGCGCAACTTACATTAATTCCCAGCTCCGCTAGCATCTTCCCAATTTCGTAGCCTTGGTCATACGATGCCGCTTCCACCAACAACTCACCACATGCCGGAAATTCTGGCCAGTGAGGTTGTTTCAACCGCGCAACACGTCCGCCTTCTTGGTCGATTAGGATGGGGGTGAAGTCATGCTTCACCGTGCTTTTTAGCTCCTCCACCAAAGCTTTTACCTGCTCTGGGTTGTCAATATTCCGCGCAAAAAGTATGAAGCCAAATGGTTGCTCTGCTTTAAAAAACGCACGCTCTTCGTCGCTTAGGGAAGTGCTGGAGCAACCGAATATTAGGGGTTTTGTCATATTAGCTCTTTTTATTTTGTTTTACGAAAAAGCAGTTTTGCTCGCGTTCATTCAAAGCACGGCAAATATCGCGCGCCTCAGTCTCGCTATCAAATGGCCCCGATTGCAGGCGGTAGAAAATTCCATTTTCTCCAAGGTCAGACTTGGTGATTTTTGTTTGATTGCCACCAAGAATATCATCATTCTTTTCACGGACTGATTGCCATGCTGAGGTTGCTTCCTGCTCGTTTGGAAAAGTCCCTAGCTGAACCCAAATCACTGTTTCGTCTTGTTTTGCGAGAATCTTAGCAACGTCAATTTTCTTTGAGTTAGAGCTTTTGGTTTGCGCAACGCGGCTAGTTTTTATGAGCTTGCCATTGGCGTTAAGCTTATATCCTTGCGACTTGTTTTTTGGCGCTGCTTTTCTAGGTTTTGCAGGTGCTGGAGCATCATCAAACCCATCATCAAAGTCATTTTCAATCAAGCTCGCTAGCTGGTCAATATCCATCGGCTTTTCTGCTTCTGGCATTGTGGAAATTTGCTCTTTCTGATCGATAAAACGTGGATTTAAGTTTTTGTAGATCTCCTTGTCAATATAAGGAATCTCCATCCCTCCGGGGTTCTCAGGCTCTTTCTTATAGGCTTTGCTTTCAGCAACTACAAGCGGCGCTTCGGCAAAGTTTTTAGTGCCGCGTCCAAGGTCATAGGCATATTTCGCGCCAAACATAATGCTTGCAAAAAGGAGGGACAGGCCAACGATTTTTAGCCCCATTTTTTTCTGAGTGCCGCCAGCTTTAACATGCACAATTTCACGGTCTTCAGAGTCAAAAGGAAAGTTTGGTTTATGGATCATCTAACGCATCTCCTCAGGTGCATTTACACCGAAAATATCTAGTCCATTTTTTATAACAATCTTCACAGCTTTCACAAGTGCAATTCTTGCGGCGGTGAGGTTTTTATCGTCTGAGATGAACTTCCCACCAGTTGCCCAAAGGCTGTGGAAATCGGCTGCTAGCTCTTGCAAATAAAACGCCAAGCGATGCGGTTCATAATGAATTGCGGCCAGCTCAGAAATGCGCGGGAATTCGGCCAGTTTTTTCACCAGCATAATTTCTTGCGCATCCAGCAATTTCAAATCTGGCTCTTCCTCACCCTCATATTGGCGCAGCACCGAGCAGCATCTTGTATGCGCATATTGAACGTAAAATACAGGGTTATCCTTGCTTTGCTCAACAACTTTTGCCATGTCAAAATCAAGCGGTGCGTCATTCTTGCGTGTGAGCATAATAAATCTCAGCGCGTCAATTCCCACCTTCTCAATCACATCTTCGATGAATATGAAATTCCCCGCGCGCTTTGACATTTTGAATGCCTCGCCGTTTTCCATCAGCTTCACCAAATTCACCAGCTTAATGTCGCACTCAACTTCGTCATTGGAAAGCGCCTTCACACCTGCCTTCAAGCGCTTAACATAGCCCGCATGGTCTTGACCCATTACATTGATAATTTTTGAATAGCCGCGATTGATTTTATCCAAATGATATCCCAAATCGCCCGCGAAATATGTGAAGCTTCCGTCCGATTTTTTGATAGCGCGGTCAACGTCATCCCCAAACTCGGTCGACTTGAAAAGCGTTTGTTCGCGCGCTTCCCAGTCATCTGGCAACTTGCCCTTTGGCGGCTCGAGAGTGCCTTGATAGATGAACCCTTTGGCCTCCAAATCAGCCAGAGCCTTGTTCGGCAAGTCATCCTGCGTTAGCTCAAATTCGGACGTGAAAATACTATGCTCAATATTCGCCGATTTCAAATTTGCGCGAATCAATTTCATCATCGCATCGACGGAATCCTTGCGCAAATCAGTGCTGCCCTTCAACTCCTCCGCAATCGGAATCAGATACTCACCCGGATACATTCCCTCAGGAATTTCTTTGCCCTCTTGGCGCAGCTTGAGCGAATCCATCAGCACATTAATCTGCCCGCCAGCGTCGTTGATATAATACTCACGTGTAACGTCAAAACCGTTCTTCTCAAGCACGCTCGCAAGCACGTCGCCAAAAACAGCACCACGTGCGTGGCCAATGTGGAGCGGGCCTGTTGGGTTTACGGAAACATATTCAACATTGATTTTTTCTG
>JALZVI010000016.1 GCA_023301015.1 Rickettsiales bacterium
TATAATTTGATGCACTGTCAATATTTTGTGCAAAAATAAGGATAATGAAAAGCCGAAAGTTTAAGATTGCATTAAATCCCTTCATGTATTTTTTATCTACTTTTACAGCTCATGAGATTTTTAAGGCACATAGGTAGATACATGATGATGTTGAAGGGCGTTTTAAGACGACCTACAAAAACGTCAGTACTTAGAGGACTGATTCTTAAAGAAATAGATGATTTAGTTATAGGCTCGCTAGGTATTACAGCTTTTATCTCTCTTTTTATGGGTGCTGTTGTTGCGTTACAAACAGCTCTTAACCTAGACAACCCTTTGATTCCCAAAACTCTTATCGCCTTTGCTACAAGACAATCGATCATTCTAGAATTTGGACCTACATTTATATCAGTAATTATGGCTGGAAAAGTAGGTTCTTACATTACATCAAGTATAGGTACCATGCGTGTTACAGAGCAAATTGATGCGCTGGAAGTTATGGGTATCAATTCTTTAAACTACCTTATTTATCCTAAAATCATTGCCTTATTATTCTATCCGTTTTTGATAGCTATTATTATGTTTGTAGGGATCTTTGGAGGTTTTCTAGCAAGTGTTTACGGTAATCTAGTAAGTATGGAAGACTTTGTAACTGGACTACAGGATACTTTTATTCCATGGCATGTCGCATATGCATTTATTAAAACTATGGTCTTCGGTGTTTTACTGGCTACCATACCTAGTTATCATGGATATTATATGGAAGGTGGCGCACTAGAGGTAGGTAAAGCCTCTACAACGTCATTTGTATGGACCTGTGTGGCGATTATCATTACAAATTATATTCTCACTCAATTACTTCTTACGGCATGATAGAGATAAAGGATTTACGTAAAGGCTTTAATGGAGAAGAAGTTCTTAAAGGTATAGACGCCACTTTTGAGATGGGAAAGACTAATATGATTATAGGCGCCAGTGGATCTGGTAAGTCTGTTTTTTTAAAGAATATGTTGGGCCTTTTTGAACCCGACAGCGGTGATATTATTTACTCTGGTGAATCCTTACTAGACATGAATATCAATCGTAAAAGTGATTTGCGCAAGGAAATGGGCATGCTTTTCCAGCACAGTGCTTTATTTGACTCTATGACCGTTGAGGAGAACATCATGTTCCCGTTGAGAATGTTTACTAAAATAAAACTTGAAGAACGTAGAGAACGAGCAAACGAAATTCTAGATCGTGTGAATCTCGTAAATCTTAATCATAAAATGCCTAGTGAGATATCTGGTGGACAGCAAAAACGTGTGGCTTTAGGACGTGCGATAGCAAACAATCCTCAATACCTTTTTTGTGATGAACCTAATAGTGGACTGGATCCTAAAACGGCTACAGTAATCGACCAACTCATTCAAGAAATCACTCATGAGCGTAATATTACCACGGTTATTATCTCTCACGATATGAACTCTGTAATGGAAATAGGTGAAACGATTATCTTCCTTAAAGATGGCTCCATAGCCTGGAAAGGAACCAACAAAGAAATCTTCAAAACCGACAATGAAGCAGTAACTGACTTTGTCTACAGCTCAGACTTGTTTAAAAAAGTAAGGATTGCGCAAAATCAAGGGTTGTAGTATAAGTACTTATCTCAATTAAATCATTTTGATACGTATTGTATGTTGACCATGATTACTTAGAATTATAATTTTGATGAAATATTCAAATTATGAAATCAAGTAGAAAAGGCCAAATAGTAAAGTTCCACACACCATATGAAGATGAAGATCCTAATCAACTTTATCTAATTCTTGAATACATAGACGACAATAAACGTTCAAGAGTAAAAATCAAAGCGCTTGACACAGGATTCTCCTTTCCTCCTATTAGTACTTTTTTAGCAAATGATTTAGTAGTAGATGAAGTGAAGACTTTGGAATTAGATTTTTATCTTGAGTAATGAAAGTCATATAATCTGTTATAGATTTAAAGAGTATAGCAAAATATGTTACGAGACATTGTGATTATCCAGTGTGAAATCTTAAAATGTGAACAAATAAAAATCAAAAAGGTTCTTCTATAAAAACAACTTTTCTAAATTGCCTAGTAGAACTAAATAGAGGAATGTCAAAAGAAAGTATACATATAGAAAGTATTGATGGACAGCTTTTTGAAGTAAAAATAATTGAAGAAGGAAATTCAAAACCAGCCTCTTTCACTCATTATCTTCACAATCATAAAAATGGTGTGTCAAAATTCTATAAGAAGGATGCCGTAGCATTTGTAAAAGAGACATTATCTAAAGAATATCCAACTAACAACATAACAAATAAAGTTGCAGAAGAAGCTCTTCAATATTTAATTTTTGACCTCAATAAATCTGTTCCGTTTCCAGCACCTAATAAACCTAAATTCAAATTCATTGATCTATTTGCCGGAATAGGCGGATTTAGACTAGCATTTCAAAACCTAGAAGGTAAGTGTGTATTTACAAGTGAATGGGACAAATATTCCAAACAAACTTATAAAGCCAATTTTGGTGAAATTCCATTTGGAGACATTACAAAAGAAAAAACAAAAAGTTACATTCAGATC
>JALZVI010000017.1 GCA_023301015.1 Rickettsiales bacterium
ATTTCCTTTTTCTTTTCTTCTTAGCTCTCCAGAAGTCCTTGCATTTCCTCTGAGGTGAAAAATATGAAGAGAGGAAAATTCTTCAGCTAAGCATTTACGTAAACCATCTGTAGCATTCCCTTCTACCCAGCCTGCATTTGCTACATAAGCCATCACGCCAGCATCACCTAGCCTATCACTACCCCAGCGAATGGCACGGATGTAGGAGTCGTAGAGAGAGTTTTTGAGTGTGGCGGTGGAGCGGGCGGCGTAGGTGGCCTCGATGCGGGAATCGAGGGCTGGATAGGGGACGGGGTTGTCGTTGACGGAGTAAGGAGGGTTACTCATGACGACGCGGATGGGGGCGGCTTTTTGGCGGGCGACTCGTTTGTTGTTCTTGGGGAAGAAGGATTCGTCGGCGTTTTGCTGGCCGTCGTGGGGTTCGGCGAGTTGGAATGTGTCGGTCAATACGATGCCGTCGAAGGGCTCGTATGGAGTGGTGATTGGTGAGGTGGGAGGGGCGAGCGCTTTTGCTTCGCCGGGATTCTTTTTTTCTTCGCTGAGGTCATACTTGGCGGCCTCGGCTTGGTTTTGGAGGGCGTGATAGGTTTCCTCGATGTTGACGGCGGCGATGTAGTAGGCGAGGAGGACGATCTCATTGGCGTGGAGTTCGTGTTGGTATTTGTGGGCGAGGTCTTGGGGCTTGATGAGGCCTGACTGGAGGAGGCGGACGATGAAGGTGCCGGTTCCAGTGAAGGGGTCGATGACGTGGACGTCTTTGTCAGAGATGGAGGTCTTGAACTCGTGCTGGAGGATGTCTTCGACGGAGTGGATGATGAAATCGACGATCTCGACGGGGGTGTAAACGATGCCGAGTCGTTTGGACATTTTCTCGAAGGCGGTGGCGAAGAATTTGTCGTAGAGTTCGAGGATGACTTTTTGTTTTCCTTCGGCGTTGTCGATTCCAGCGGCGCGGGTGCGGACGGAGTGGTAGAATTGATCGAGTTCCTTGGTTTCCTTTTCGAGAGCCTGGTCGTTGAGGGCTTCGAGGATGCCTTCCATGGCTTGAGAGACGGGGTTGTGTTTTGAGAATTGGGATTCCTCGAAGAGGGCATCGAAGACGGGGCGGGTGATGAGGTGCTGGGAGAGCATCTCGATGGCTTCCTCGCGGGTGATGGCGGGGTTGATGTTTTGGTGGAGGCCTTCGAGGAATTTGGCGAAGGCGACGGCGTGGTGGGATTGTCCTTCGTCGAGAAGGGCGGTGATGCGGTCGATATGGCGGCGGGCGATCTCTGCGACGTTGGTGGCCCATTTTTCCCAGTAGCGGCGTTCACCGCATTTTTTGACGATGCGGGCGTAGAGGGCGTCTTTCCATTCGTTGAGTTGATCGAAGAAGGGGAAGGGGGTGGTTTCGGCGACTTTGCCAGTGCTTCCGTCTCCAGTTGCTCCATCGCCGGGGTCATTGGGGTTTTCTCCACCGATGCCGATGATACCGATTTGGGGTGGGGCTTTTTTGTTGAGTTCGATTTGGTTGATGACGGCGTTGAAGCGGTCGTCGTGGGAGCGCAGGGCTTGGAGGACTTGCCAGACGATGGCGTATTTTTTGTTATCCTTGAGAGCTTCCTCGGGGGTGACGCCGGCGGGGATGCCGATGGGGAGGATGATGTAGCCGTATTGCTTGCCGGGGGCCTTGCGCATGACTCGACCGACGGACTGGACGACATCGACGACGGAGTTGCGCGGATTGAGGAACATGACGGAGTCGAGGCCGGGGACATCGACGCCTTCGGAGAGACAACGTGCATTGGAGAGGATGCGGCATTGGTTGGCAGGTTGGGCTTCCTTGAGCCAGTCGAGCTTGTGGCCTCGGGTAATGGCATTCATGCCGCCATCGACGTGATCGAGCTGGACCTTGAGGAGGTGTTCTTCCTCGGGGTGGTCGGCTTGGTAGTTCTCGACGAGTTCCTCGAAGTATTGGCAGAAGGCTTTGGAGTCCTTGATGGAGCGGGAGAAGGCGACGGCGGTGCGCATGGGGGCGAGGTCGCCATAGAGCTCGGCTTCGTCGGTGGTGGTGTGGTCGAGTTTTTTGGCGAGGCCATTCCAGCAACCGGTGATGCGGACGGCGTCGTCGAGGTCGAGTTCGTTGTCGGAGTCGGTGATGAGGGATTGGAAGGTCTTGGAGGCGTAGGATTCATCGACGGCGAGGACGAGGACCTTGTAGTCGGTGAGGAGGTCTTTTTCGACGGCTTCGCCAAAGCCGAGGCGGTGGAGTTCGGGGCCGAAGACGGCTTCGTCGTCCATGGAACAGAGGGTGGCGTCGGCATCGCTGGCCTTGGCCTTGGTCTCGTCTCCGAAGACCTTGGGGGTGGCGGTCATGTAGAGGCGCTTGGTGGCGCGGATGAAGTCGGCGTCGTGGATTTTGACGAAGTGGGATTCGTCGCCATCGGAGAGGGTGACGCCGGTGGTGCGGTGGGCTTCGTCGCAGATGACGAGATCGAAGTCGGGGAGCCCGGCTTTTTGGGCATCGCTGACGGAGGCGATGGAGTGGTAGGTAGAGAAGACGACGGTGGTGCCGTGGTTGGCCTTGGATTGCTTGCGCTTTTTGATCTTCTGTTGGAGGACTTGGTATTGGTGAAGGAGGGACTTGGTGTTGGTGGTGGCGGGGAAGGCGAGGTCGGAAATGGAGATGTCGGTGTTGTCGGCGTCCTGTTCATTGCGCCGGCCGATGTGGGAGTCTGAGCAGACGGCGAGGGCGTGGATGGGCTTTTGAGAGAAGGCGGTCCACTCGCGGAGGGTTTGGGCGAGGAGGGCTAGCGATGGGACAAGGAAGAGGACGTGGCCACCCATGGCGACTTCCTCGACGATGGAGAGAGAGGTGTAGGTCTTGCCGGTGCCGCAAGCCATGATGAGCTGGCCTCGGTCGGGGGAGCCTTCAGCCATAAGGCCGTCTTTTACGGCGTCGATGGCGCTTTGCTGGTGTGGGCGGGGCTTACGCTTCTTCTGGAGCTTGAGCTTATTGAGAGCGTCGAGGGA
>JALZVI010000018.1 GCA_023301015.1 Rickettsiales bacterium
GTGAATTTGCGATAGAAGCATCTATCGTTAAAGTTAAAGGTTCTGAACTAGTATGCTATGCAATAGATGAGGTTATACAGATACATGGAGGAATGGGATATGCCGTAGAAACAGGTTTGGGTATGGGCTATCGTGATGCAAGGATTACTAAAATATATGAAGGAACTAATGATATCAATTCAATGCTAGCAGTTGGGGAATTATCTAAACGAGGATTGGTGACGAAGGAATTAGACTTAATGGGGGCAGGGAAAAAGATTCCACTATTTATAGCACAACAGATGAATCCTTTTCGATCAAAATCTAGTGAGAAAGAACAACAAAGAATCGTTCAAGGATTAAAAAACACTTTTCTATATATATCTGGAATGGCAGGGAAGAAACTCCAAAAGAAACTTGTAGAAGAGCAAGAAATTATTTTAAATTTATCAACTATTCTACAGGAAGCTTATGTGTGTGAAAGTGCGCTATTGAAAGTTCAAAAATTAGCAAAGGGCGATAAGACTGATAAAAAGAAACTAGCAATCCAAGAACAGATGGTGCAGTTATATTTGTATGAAGCATTGGCGAAGGCTAGAAAAGCAGCATTAGAGGCAGTCGCTAGTTTTGCTACTGGTAGAGAGCGGAACAGGCACACTAGAATGGTACACCGAATGTTGAAATCCTTTGATATTAATCCTAAAGAACTTAGAAGAAATATTGCACAGGCGGTGATTGATCGGGGATTTTATGATTTATAGATCTTTAGTAATACATTTCTAAAAAAGATTTGATTTTTTAATTACTTACAGCGTATTAAATAGGTGTTTAATTAAAATATGATTTTTATCTGTAAAAGTCATAACTTTAGTTCTACATAAAAATCTTTATTTACTTAGTTAGTGATAATTTTTCTTAGCTTTGATTATTATTTTATATCTAAACATTTAAATGTCTATAACTGTATTCATAGTTGATGACCATAAGGTCTTTCGGGAAGGTGTTGCTTCGTTGATTGGCTATGAGAAAGACATGGAAGTAATTGGAACAGCAGGGTCGGTACAAGAATTTATGGATACTATATTAGATTATCAACCAGAGGTGATTTTAATGGATATTTCCTTAAAGGACGGGGAAGGAACGAATGCTACTAAATGGTTAAAAGAAAAAAGACCAGATTGTAAAATTCTTATCTTGTCTATGCATCGAGAGGACAAGTATATAAAAAAAGTATTAGCTTCTGGAGCCAATGGTTATATGCTTAAAGATGCAGGAACTGATGAAATGTTGAATGCTATTCGAGCCATATACCAAGGAGAAACTTATTATAGTCAACAAATTACCCAAGCGATCGTTAAACAAATGGTTTCTGGTAAAAAATCTAAGAAACAATTAGGAGGAAAAGTATTAAGTAAAAGAGAGTTGGAGGTGCTAAAATATATTGCAGAAGAAAAAGCAAATAAAGAAATTGCGGATCTTTTATTTATTAGCGTTCGAACAGTTGATGCACACCGAAGACATTTGTTGGAAAAATTACAAGTTAAAAATACAGCTGGTTTAGTGAAATTCGCTATTCGTATGGGGTTAATTGATCTTTAAGAGAGCAATAAACATCCTAATGGTGACGACAAGGAACTGTGAATAACAATTTACTCACACTATTTTTAAGGAAAATTATCCAAATCACAAAAGTAGTTGACACTTCTTACCTCTAAGATACGAATAACATCTAGTATAACTAGCTTTGTGCCTTCGTGTCTTTGTGGCAATGTCAACCAACTAGAAAACTTGTCAGAAAAAATATCGAAAAAGCCAAGTTTCATAGAAGCACTTCTTAAAGGGTAACAAGTCTAGTGAAATAAACTCGGGATGGATAATAAAGATTATAGCCTTTTTGATCATTTGATAGAAGGCATACAAGTTATCAGTAAAGATTACAAGTATCTATATGTTAATGATGCTTTGGCTACGCACCTTGGCGTAAAGAAGGAAAGTATGATAGGGAAAGGCATTCTGGAGCGATTTCCGATGTTGAAAGAGCATGATCTCTATCATAGAATACGACAATGTATGACAGAACGAATCATTGCGGAAGATATAAGATCATTTAAGCTGCGTGATGGCTCGACTGTATGGGCAGAAATAAAAACACAACCTTATGAAACTGGACTTTTCATTATGTCTTCTGACATCACTCAACAGAAGGAAGCAGAACTATTAGTTCAAGAAAAAGATAGTTATTATAGGGATTTGTTTGAGCAGCTACAAGAAGGGTTTATTGTTCAAAAAGTAATTAAAGATGCGGTAGGGAAGGTAATTGATTTTCGTATTGAAGAAATAAATAAATTAGTTGCACAGGCTTTTGGACAACCTAAAGAAAAGCTAATTGGGGTGCCTATAACGAAAATTTTAGGCCCTTTAAACGAGCGAGCTTTAGACATTGCGAAGCGAGTGGTAGTTGAAAAAGAAATTGTTAAATTTGTTTCCTATTACCCTACGATCAAACGTTGGATACAAGTAGCTTCTTATAGCCCAAAGCCTGATTATATTGCGGCATTTCTTACAGATGTCACCCAAATTAAAGAATATGAACGCCAACTAGCAAAACTCAATCAAGAATTAGAGCTAATGGTCAATAATCGAACAATTGAATTAGTAGATGCATTAGATAGAGAAAAGAAAATTAATGATTTAAAAAGCAATGTTATCTCGATGACTTCCCACGAACTAAAGACCCCTTTAGCAGCTATAAAATTATGTGTTGCGGTATTAGAAAAGCTTAACGTTGTACCGAATAAGGAGGAACGAAAGGAATACTATGGGTATATCAAAGAAGAAGCGAGTAACTTATTAGATATGTTAGATAGGTTCTCCGAGAATGCCCCTTTGCTAGAAGAATCTCCCCAAGAAGCTTTTGATTTATCGGAAATGATCACGAAATTAACGAAAGAATTAAAAGGAATGTGTCAGGAAAGGCAAAAAATCATATACAAATCTAAAGGGGAAAAGCTACTAAAATTAGATGAAATCGTTTTACGAAGAATTTTACTAAATCTGCTTTCTAATGCTATCAAATATTCTAAAGAAGACGTTCTTATAAAGACTAAAGTAAAAAAAGGAACGCTAAATATTAAAATTATAGACCAAGGAATTGGGATTCCCAAATTAGAACAAAGACAATTGTTTAATAAATTTTTTAGAGCAACTAACGCAACCAGTATTCAAGGTACTGGACTTGGATTACATATAGTTAAAAGCTATGTGGAACAAATGAATGGAACGATTAAATTTAAGAGTAAAAAAAATAAAGGCACTAGTTTTATAGTGAAAGTACCTATTATAATCATGTGATTCCTTCTTTATTTACGCTACTTCTTTAGGTATTTTAATACTAAAAGTAGTGCCTTTTCCCAAGACTGATTTGACTTTGGTTTTCCCACCTAATAAATTGACCAAACGATTTACAATTACTAAGCCAACCCCCGTACTATTTATATCCTCAGATTCATTTTTTATTCTTGTGAATAAATTAAATAGAGCAGCTTGTCTAGCTTTTTCAATACCAATACCATTATCTCTTACTTTAAAGACGTGATATTTTTCTTTCGATTTGTAGTTAATACATATTTTAGGATTTTCCTTTTCTTTATCTATATATTTAATGCTATTTTGTATCAGATTTTCAAAAATATTTTGAACAGCCATTTTAGAGGTATATATGGTTGGTAGATTAGCAGTTGATTTTACACTAATTGTCGAAGGCATTTTTAGTTTAGCAAAAATGGTAGTCATCAGTTTTGACATATCCACTATAGATTTATCCTGCTTAAAATTATGAACGGACTGCGCAAATTTGAGCATCCCATTAATGAATTTCATGGAATCATTTGTTTCTTGTTGGATAGTCTCGAATTGTTCTGTACTCTCTGTGTCTAGGTCCGTATGTTTCTTTTGTAATAGTTCTGAAGCTATTGCAATACTTCTGAAAGAAGTTTTTAAATCATGAGCTATAATGGAAGTGTATTCTTCTAAACCAGTAACCGTTTGCTCTAAATTTTCTTGATTTCTTTCTAAATCTTTTACGGTTTTTCTAAGTTGAAATAAACGAATTATCTGATTGGACAACATCTTTAAAATACGAATTTGTTCTGTATTCAGTTTTTTAGGTTTGCTATCAATGACACATAAGGTGCCTAGAGCATATTCGTCTGGAGTAACTAAAGGAAAACCTGCATAGAAAACAATATTAGGATCGGCTAATACCAATGGATTTCCACTAAATCTTTCATCTTTGCGAGCATCTTCCACGAACAACGGTTCATTAGGATTATTGATAGCATGTGCACAAAAAGAAACATCTCTACTTGTATATTCATCTTTTAGGCCAATTCTTCCGACAAATCGTTGTTTGTCCGATGCTACTAATGAAATCATAGAGATCGGCGTATCACAGACATAAGCTGCCATACTTACTATCTCTTTGAACTCTTTATGTTCAAGTTCTACCCATAAATTATAAGCTTCAAAAGCAGCTATACGTTCTTGTTCATTACTGGGAATAGCTGGCTTTATCATACAATTTTTTTGTTTATCGCCGTTCGAGTTTGTAGCAAAAAAAGGTTTAAAAACATCTTAAAATTATTACGGTCGCTTCTAAAGAAACGACCGATAACAATTTTTTGTGACCTTTAATGTATAACCTAAAATGACCTCTCACTAATTTTAAAAAGTAGTTGGAATTGCTTCCAAGGCATTGTCTGTTTGGTGACCTGCCTTTGTTATATTGTTGAATAAATTTTGAACAAACTGTTCAGGTTGTTCTATATCAGATATCTTTTCTGCCATGTTCACAAAATAAGTAGTTACTGCATTATGCGCAGCCTCATGACTATCCGTTTGCTTGAGCGAATAGCTATAGATCTTTGAATAATACTGTTCATATAGTTCTCCAAAATAAACAGTGTTTTTGTTCTCTTGAAAAAGAGAAGCCAACTGTGTTTTTGGAAGATGTTTCAATTTGTTCATTTCCTTGTGTAATTAATGATACCACAAAGTTAGTAGAAGGCGGGAGTTTATATTATAGTAGTAAAGCTTATTTTTAAAATTAGGTGATTTGCCTAAATTAGGCAATTTACCTACTGGAAAAGGGATAAAATCAGAGAAGGGTCGAATACTTAAGTATCGACCCTTTTCTCATAGTAAAACACTATAATTTATTTATTAACCTTTTATTTATTAACCTTATTCTTAGTAAAAGTGTCAAAATAAAGTAGACCATTATGATTTTTTAAACATTGGCTGTCAACGTCTTACGACTTCATACTTACTACTTTATAC
>JALZVI010000019.1 GCA_023301015.1 Rickettsiales bacterium
GTGGTTATCAAGCTCGGTCGAGAGTTTGCGGGCATTGCTCATGACGGCGAAAAACTGCATTGCGGAGCAGCGGCTTTGGATGGAAATGTCGCCCATTATTGCCATCTCAACTCACTTGCTGGGCTAGAATTTTTAAGCGGAATTCCCGGCACAATTGGCGGCGCACTGGCGATGAATGGCGGTGCATATGGAGTGGAAACAGCCGATGTTTTACTTGAAGCAGAAGCGGTGGATATGGACGGAGAACTTCATAAATTCTCTGCTGATGAGCTGAAATATGAATATCGCAAATGCGGGTTATTACGCGAAAAACCGATGATTTTCACAGCAGCAATTTTGCAGGCAAAGGTAGGTGATGAGGCGGAAATTGCGGCGCGGATTTCGCAGATAAAATCTGAGCGCGAAAGCTCGCAGCCTGTCCGCAGCCGCACAGGTGGCAGCACATTCAAAAACCCTGAAGGGCACAAAGCTTGGCAGTTGGTTGACGAAGCAGGATGCAGAGGCTTACAAGTTGGCGGCGCTAAGGTGAGCGAAATGCATTGCAATTTCCTGATTAACGAAGGGAATGCTAGCGCGGCTAATATCGAGAATTTGGTGAAGGAAGTGCAGAAACGAGTGGCAGAAAATTCAGAGGTTCAACTTGAGGCCGAACTGAAATTCATCGGCAAATACTAATTGCCAAGCAGCATTTTAAGCGCCTTCTCAACATCACCCTGAACCATCAAAGATTCACCAACGAGGAATGTGTTATACCAGCTTTTGCGCATACGCAGCATGTCTTTATGTGCAAAAATTCCGCTCTCACACACTCGCAAAAAACTTCCTGGAATAGAATTTGCGAGCTGCTCAGCATTTGCTAAATCAATTTCCATCGTCTTCAAATTACGGTTATTCACGCCGACCAACTGCGTACGGAAATATAGAGCGCGCATCAGCTCGGCGCGGTCATGCACTTCAATTAGCACGTCCATGTCATAATATTTCGCGACCGTGATAAGCGCGTCAGCTTCGTCATCACTAAGCGCCGCCATAATCACCAAAATTGCATCTGCACCCATCGCACGCGCCTCGTGAACTTGGTAGGGGTCGAGCATGAAGTCTTTGCGCAAAATTGGCAGTTTTGTTTCAGCGTGAGCAATGCGCACAAAATCGTCTGAGCCTTGGAAATAATGCGCGTCTGTAAGAACTGACAACGCAGCAGCACCGCCAGCTTCATAGGCACGCGCCAAGCTCGCCACGTCAAAATCTTCACGGATTAAGCCACGACTTGGAGATGCCTTTTTCAACTCCGCAATCACCGCAAATTTGCCCTCAGACTCCTTCGCGCGCAACGCCTTTTCAAACCCTCTTGGCGCTTCAGCTTCTCGGGCCAAGGCACGCAAATCTTGCTCAGAAACCTTCTGTTTTTGCGCGTCGATATACTCACGCTTTTTCTCACAAATCTCTTGTAGCTTGTCCATTAAAATCTATCTCAACTCTTTGTAAATTCTCAAATTCTCGGAGATTTCTTCTTGCGTTAAGTCTCGCCCAAGAATCCTCCGTGCCTTTTTTATGTCGCCTTTCATACCATATGCAAGCGCCAAATTATTTGCATATTTCTTGTCTGAATTGCGCGTCGACAGCTCCTTTAAAATCGCAATTGCGCCGTCATAGTCGCGCAAGAAAAGTTTGGAAAGAGCCAAATTATTCAGTAGTAAATTATCACGCTGATATTCACGCAAACCTTGCGAATATGTCTCTTGCGCCTGCGCATATTCACCATTCAAATCGAGTGCAACGCCTTTTGCATTATAATAATCACGGCTCTTTTTGCCTTCAACTTGCGACAATTTTGCCAGCGCAGCATCGGTATCAGAATTTTGCAAATGCACCTTTGCCAGCGCCACTTTTAAATCAGCATTTTGGGGGTTTAGCTTCTCACCAAGCTCCAAAACTTCCAGCGCGTCATAGTTGCTACCATAGACCTGAACACTGTCTGACAAGGCGATGAATGAACTAGCATCGCTCTGATCCATTTCAATAATCTGCGCTTCCATTTGCGCGGCAACTTGCACATTCCCGCTTTGCTTAATTGAGTCTGCAATGCGACGAAGTGATGACTTTTTGCTGGATAAATCAATCTGCTTGTTTCCTGCGCCTGATTGGCACGCAGCAAGAAGAAACACGCAAATAAAAATCGTCAGAAATTTATTCATCCTACTTATACTCCACCTTCACAACTTCATATTCAACAATGCCTTTTGGCGTGTGGATCTCAGCGTCATCACCTTCTTGCTTTCCGATAATTCCACGTGCAATTGGCGAGGTGTGAGCAATTTTGCCAGTTGTCAAATCTGCCTCATAATCACCAACAATTTGATATGTTTTTTGCTTCTCAGTTTCCATATCTTCCAGCGTAACAATTGCGCCAAAACGCACTTGCGTGCCTGACAATGTAGACGGGTCGATGACCTCTGCCAGAGACATTCTTGCTTCCAGATTCTGAATTTGCCCTTCGATAAAGCCCTGCTTTTCGCGCGCAGCTTTATATTCCGCGTTTTCTTTCAAATCGCCATATTCACGTGCGGTTGCAATCTGCTTAATCACCTCGGGGCGCTCAACGTTTTTCAACTGCTTGAGCTCCGCCTCCATCAACGCGTGGCCTTCTTTTGTAATTGGGTATCTATCCATATATTTTTGATAGCTGATTTGCGCTCAACTTGCAAGCAATGCGTCATAGCAAAATCGTCAACCAGCATATGCCTGCCACAACAAGTGACAAAAGAACAGCAGCGCTGCCAGCATCTTTTGCTTTTTTGATATGCAAGTCGAACTCGGGGGAAATTTTATCAGCCAAGCTTTCCGTTCCCGTGTTCAGCAACTCAACCACCAGCACAAGCAGCACGGAGATGATTAATGCAGCGCGTTCATAGGCCGTAACGTCGAGCAAAAATGCGACGATGCAAGCAACCACAAAAAG
>JALZVI010000020.1 GCA_023301015.1 Rickettsiales bacterium
CAAAGAAAAGCCTTGAAATTGCCTGTTCATATCTGCTAAGACTTCTTCAGCAAATAATTACTGGGGAATTTAATATTATGGCGGATATCTTTTTTAATGGGCCTGAGGGGCGTATCGAGGCTAGATTTCATAAGGCTGATGACCCGACAGCGCCGATTGCTATCATTTTGCATCCGCATCCGCTTTATGGCGGGACGATGAATAACAAGGTTGTTTACAGCCTATATCACAAATTTGTGGATAACGGATTTTCGGTTTTGCGCTTCAACTTTCGTGGCGTTGGCAAGTCTTTGGGCAAATATGACAACGGAATTGGTGAATTGGCCGATGCTGCGGCAGCCCTAGATTGGGTTCAACTCCAAGCGCCAGATGCTCGTTCATGCTGGATTTGCGGTTTCTCATTCGGTGCGTGGATTGCGCTGCAGTTGATGATGCGTCGCCCAGAAATTCAAGGCTTTGTGGCCGTTTCTCCACCTGCGAACATGTATGATTTTTCATTCCTAACCCCATGCCCAGCAAATGGTCTAATCACTCAAGGTGATATGGATTCTGTGGTGCCTGAGGATGTGGTTGCGCAGCTGGCAAGCCAGCTTAACAAGCAGCGCGGAGTGGATATTGACTATGCCATGATCGGCGGTGCAGACCATTATTATCGCACGAAATTGGATGATTTGATGGAAACTGTTGATAGCTATATCGAAGACCAGCTGGAAAACACGTTCTATAAGCGCCCAACCAAGCCAGACCGCAAGCGTCGCTCAAAAACTGCTATTGAGGCAGAAGAAGCGATGGCCGACGACATGGAAGAAGAGTTCGACGTAGCGTAGTAGTTATAATTGTTTCCCCGCTGGCGCGCTTCGCGCTTGCAGGTTGAAACGCGCTCAGGGCTGTGGTTTTGAATTTCTCCCCGCTGCGCCTTCTCCTTACAGGCTGAGAACGCTCAAGGCTGCAGGCTAAGAACTAATATGTAAAAGATCACGAACAACGTGAAGTGCAAGGCCATTGAGGCCGATCGGCCTCATATTATAATTGGGGGCCGAAGAGCGTCATTAACAAACCCCTACATCTCGCCGTAAACATTTTTCTCAGCTTTCGCGCCTGGATGGGTGACTGCGCCATGGCGGGCAGTGCCTACTGTTTGGGCGTATTTCCAGAGTGTGCCAGATTGATATTCATGCTCGCGTGCTTTCCAGCCAAGGCGGCGTTCGTTGAGTTCGTGCTCGCTCAAATCCACGTCGATCGTGCCTTCTACAGCGTCGATGATGATTTTATCGCCATTTTGTAGCAAGCCAATTGTTCCGCCAACTGCCGCTTCGGGGCCAATATGGCCGATGCAGAAACCGCGTGTTCCTCCACTGAAGCGTCCATCGGTGATGAGTGCAACATCTTCGCCGCGGCCTTGGCCATAAATTGCTGCGGTGGTTGATAGCATTTCGCGCATTCCCGGCCCGCCTTTTGGGCCTTCATAGCGGATGACGATCACATCGCCTTTTGCATACTCGCCTTTTTCAACTGCGGCATAAGCATCTTCTTCGCAGTCAAAGCAAAGCGCCTTTCCTTCAAAGCGTAATTTTTCCATGCCTGCAACTTTCACAATCGCGCCTTCAGTGGCTAAATTTCCTTTCAGCACAACCACGCCGCCTGTTTGCGTAATTGGCTCGCTTGCATCGCGCACAACATCTTGGCCGACTGGGAATTTTACATGTGCCAAATTCTCTGCCAAAGTTTTGCCTGTTACAGTCAAGCAATCGCCATGCAGATAGCCATGCTCGAGCAAGGTTTTCATCACGATAGAAACGCCGCCAACTTCATACAAGTCTTTGGCAACATAGTTCCCGCCTGGTTTAAGGTCAGCGATGTATGGTGTTTTCTTGAAAATTTCGCCAACGTCGAAGATGTCGAAATCAATCCCGCACTCATGCGCGATGGCGGGCAGATGCAAAGCGCCGTTGGTTGAACCGCCTGTTGCGGCTACAATTGCGGCAGCATTTTCCAAGCTTTTGCGGGTAACAATATCACGTGGGCGGATGCCTTTTTTCAAGCATTCCATCACCGCTTCGCCGCTTTGGAAGTTATATTGATCGCGCGATTCGTAAGGGGCAGGAGCGCCACTTGAGCCGGGCAGCGCCAAGCCAATTGCTTCACTCACGCAGGCCATTGTATTGGCGGTGAATTGTCCGCCGCATGATCCAGCAGATGGGCAAGCAACTTTTTCCAATTCCGTCAAATCTTCAACGCTGCAATTTCCTGCCGCGTGCTGGCCAACGCCTTCAAATACGTCGACAACTGTAACGTCTTTGCCCTTGAATTGACCCGGCAAAATTGACCCGCCATAGATGAAAACACTTGGCACGTTCAAGCGCACCATTGCCATCATCAATCCGGGGAGAGATTTGTCGCAACCAGCCAAGCCCACAATCGCGTCATAGCAATGTCCGCGCATGGTTAGCTCAACAGAATCTGCGATCACGTCGCGGGAAACGAGGGAGGCCTTCATTCCCTGATGTCCCATGGCGATTCCGTCTGTCACGGTGATAGTGGTGAACTCACGCGGAGTTCCGCCTGCTGCAGAAACGCCTTTTTTCGCGCTTTGTGCCTGACGTTGCAGAGAAATATTGCACGGTGCGGCCTCATTCCACGTGCTAACAACACCCACGAGCGGTTGATGAATGCGTTCTTCATCCAAGCCCATTGCATAGAGATATGAGCGATGCGGTGCGCGCTCTGGCCCTTCTGTCACATGACGTGATTGCAGTTTGCTTTTGTCGAATATATGTTTGTCGTCAGTCATTTCTCTTCCTTTAAATAATTCTTTAAAAACCACCCAAGCTTCTTTCGCGCATTGTTAGAAGTAGGTTGATGATTTGTTGGTTTTGCATTGCGTATGCTAGCTGCAAAGGCGTTCTGCCGTATACGTCGGGATAGTTATAATCCGCGCCCATTGCTAGCAGGGCGCTAACATTTTGTGCGTTGTTTGCTTCCATAGCCATCAGCAAAGGTGTGTAGCCTTGCGCGTTTTCGGCGTTTAAATCAGCGCCATAATTGTTGAGGATGTTGATGAAAACTGGAGTTGATGTTGCTGCCGCAATATGAATTGGCAGATCTCCATTTTCTAGTGCCAAGTTCACATCTGCACCAGCAATAATCAAACTTTGGAGCAATGGCTCATCGCCATTCATTAGCGCTAGGTGCAATGGAGCAAAGCCGCCTGCATATGTGACGTTCACATCAACCTTGTTGCGCAGCAAAAGCAACACTGCCTCGCGCTGGCGACTGAAGGTTGCTAGATGAATTGCTTGCTGCCCTTGTGAGTTTGTGTGCTTCGGGTTCGCGCCCTGTGCAAAAAAGAAGTTCATTGCCGCAGCTTGTCCGTATTTTGCTGCGATCATCAGTGGAGTGTCGCCGCTTTTATCCAAGATATCAACAGTTGGCAGATATTGATTCGAAGCTTTCAAGGCGTTCAAATCTCCGTTTGCGGCAGATCTGAAAACGAGGTTGTTGTGCTGTCCCTTGTATGATTTGCGCAAATTATTTACCTTCACAGCTGCTGCGCGTTTTCGGGCGGCCTCTGCTTCTGCGGCAGCTTTTAACTGCTCTTCGTCAATTACTTCTTCTTCAAAATATCCTGCGCTATTCTCTGCCGCGAAATCTGGGCTAGATTTTGTTAACTCTGGAGGAGCCGGGATTTTCATGGAATCAAGGTCGGCAAAGGTCGGTGCAGGGAGGCTTGGGAAGGGTGGTTGCGCTGTGTTAGAAGAAGCTTGAAAAGCTTCAGCAGCTGGATCATAGAGGCCGTCTTGGACATCGCTGGCGCATTTCTTTGTTGTTTTTGACAGTAGGTCTAGATGCTGCTTATTGGCAGGGATTTTGTTGGTTAAGGCGCGGTTCACATTGAGCAAGGCTTCTGCGGAAAGGGATTGCAAACTTCTATCAAAGCTACATTTGCAAATGTCTTTTTTGCCGCCATTGCTCAGGCAGGCGCGCATATGTTCAGTGCGTGCTTGTTGCTTGGTGATTGCGTTTGCGTGTGAAGTTATAGGCGCAAGCGAAACCGCCAACAAGGCGAGGGCTATTATGAAGGTGAATCTTGTCATTTTGGTATAATTCTTGCGATTTCTTTTTGCACAATTTCTTCGACTAGTGAGCCCAGATTTTCATCCAACCATTTTGCTAGCATTGGCTTCAGGCTTTCCATTACTAAGTCCTCTACGGTTTCTCCGTTGCGGAATGAAGGCGAAGGTGTGTTTGGCTTAACTTCTTCGTCCTTGCCTGTAACCTTTATCAGGCCTGCTATTGCATCCTTTGCTTTGTCGACAGATTCGCTTGAAACTAGTGATTCTTCAGCTTTCTCTTCAGCGGGCGCTGGCTTGCTTTCCTCTGTTAGCTCGAGCTCAACAGAGTCGTCGGTGATTGGTTCCAGTTTTTCCTCTGCGGGTGCAGCTTCTGGCGCGGCAGCAGGTGCTTCAGCGAACATTGCGTCTAGGTCATTCGGGTCGACTTCCGCAGATTCAGCTGCAGGTTCTGCGGCTGGCGCGGGCGCTTCAGCAAACATTGCATCTAGATCGTTAGGATCAATGTCAGCCGCAGCTTCTGCTGGCTTGTCATCTTCTAGCAATTTATCGATTTCGTCTAAAACATCATCGCCTTTTTCTTCGGGCTTTGCTTCTGCTGCTTTATCATCTGCCATGTCGCCATCCTTATCTTTGGTTGTTTCTTCTACTTTGGTTTCTTCGGTCGCTTCTGGTTTTTCTTCAGCTACTACTTCTTTCGCATCTTCCGCTGCTGATTCTTCGCCAATTTCTGTAATTGAGCCGTCGTCATTCACCATTTTGGTTAAGTCTAGAATTTCTTCTTCGTCCTCAGCAGTTTCTTCAACCACTTCTCCGCCATCCTTATCTGCGGGCGCATCTTTCTTGGGTGTATCTTTACCAGATAACACGTCGCGGATAGATTCTAAAACTTCAACTTGGTCGGCCATAAAATTTTGTATATTCCTCAAAAACCAATGAACTGGAATTTTGTGTCGTCATAACTCTGCTTAGGATCGTAGATTTTTGTAGGTAATTCAAGATTCTTCGCAGTAAGAAGCCCCATTTTATCAAGTAGAGAATAATATGCAATTATTTGGTCACGTTTTGCGAGAAGCAGGTTGTTTTTTGCGTCAAATAGGCGCTGCTCTGAGTCAAGTACGTCGAGAATGTTGCGCAAACCATATTCTTGCTCCTCATCCACGCCCTCAAATGCAACTTGGGCAGCTTCTACCGCCACCTCATTTGCCTCAATTGCTGCCTTTGCGGATTCCGTCTCTGCCCATACGCTACGAAGCTGCTGCTCTATATTGCGCTTAACATCATTGCTGGCGAAGTCTTGGGCTAGTGCGGATTTGCGGGCTTGCTGGATATTCGCATATTCTGCGCCACCTTGGAAGATGGGGATTGAGAGTTGAAGCAGCACTGAGTCGCTGTCAAAATTGCCATTCAAAAACCCTGAGTTTTTATCGCGCTGCATAAAGCCCACTACGGACGCGCTGGGTAGTATGTTTGCGATGCTAATATCCACATCCTCTTCCGCCGCTTTTTGTGCAAAAATTGCAGCGCGGAGTTGTGGGTTGAATTTTTCAGTCAGCTCCAGTGCTTTCTCCAAGCTTTCGGGGATTGGCGGGAGTTTGCTAGGGAATGCCAATTTTTTTGGTTCAATCCCAACTACTTGCTGAAATTGTGACTTGGCGGAAATTAAGCTTGTTCTCGCCGAAATTTTCTCTGCCTCAACGGCTGCCAGCCTCGCCTTTGCTTGTAGCGCATCAGTGCGGGTTAGTTCGCCCAGCTCAAAACGTGCCTCGGCAAAATCCAGCTGTTTTTCTAGCAGTTCATAATTGCTCTCAGCTACTTCCAGCAAGGCTTCTGCAGTGATATAGCCTGTGTAGGCCTGCACTGTATTGAACAGAACCATTTGCTCCGAAAGTTGCAGATTGAAGCGTGCAACTTCAATCTCATAGTCTGCTTGGTCAATTTTGGCCAAGCTTGCACCGCCATTAAAAATTGGCTGCTCAAGGGAGAGGGTTTGCTTGTTGGCGTCCCTGTAGTCAAATTCGGAACTGCCGATTGCATTGCGCTGGCGGCCATATTGCAGCTGCGCGCTGACATCGGGCAAGAACTCGCCATACGCCTTAGTAATTTCAGAATTTACCGATTCTAGCTCTGCTATAGATTTCTTCACTTGCGGATTTGTTTCGTATGCAAGTGCCAGCGCGTCACGCAGGTCAAAAAACTCGTCAGCGAGTGCTGAGAAATTTAGTGACAGAAATAATATTAAAAATGCTGTTAGTTTCACCCAACAATTTCATCAGAACTGAAGAAGAAGTCAATCTCAATCTTCGCGTTCTCGGCAGAATCAGAGCCATGCACAGAGTTTGCTTCAATGCTTTCTGCAAACTCAGCACGGATAGTACCTGCATCTGCATCACTTGGGTTTGTAGCGCCCATGATTTCACGGTTTTTAGCAACTGCGTTTTCGCCTTCCAAAACTTGCAAAACAACTGGTCCAGATGTCATGAAAGCAACTAGCTCGCCGTAGAATGGACGTTCTTTATGTACTTCATAGAAGCCACCAGCTTGCTCTTGAGTTAGCTGAACGCGTTTTTGAGCAACAACTCTCAAACCAGCATCTTCAAATTTTGAAATGATTTTGCCTGTTAAGTTGCGGCGAGTTGCGTCTGGCTTGATGATTGAAAATGTGCGATCTGTCATGATGTTAATCCTGTAATTGTTTATATATTTGTCGTCTTTATATTTTTTTTGGGCAAGTTTGCAAGTTTTAATTGAACAACCCCCTCCAAATGTTTACAACCACCAGCATGAATAATATGAATATTTTGGTTATTGGCTCGGGTGGACGCGAACATGCGCTTTGTTGGGCAATTGCGAACTCACCGCAATGCAAAGAAGTTTTTGTTGCTCCTGGAAATGCTGGCATGTCAGACTTTGCAACAAGAGTGAAAATTAGACCCACCGATTTTGACGAGGTAATAGAATTTTGCCGTGAAAAGCTGGTCGATTTTGTTGTGATTGGCCCTGAAGCGCCATTGGTTGCTGGCCTCACTGACTTTTTAGAAGATCGTGGTATAAAAGTTTTTGGCCCATCGCGCGAAGCTGCGCAGCTTGAGGCCTCAAAGGCATATATGAAAGATGTTGCAGCAGCAGCAGGTGTTCCAACAGCGAAATATGCACGCTTTAAGGATGCGGATGCTGCAAAAGCATATATCCGCGAACAGGGCGCACCAATTGTGGTTAAGGCCGATGGCTTGGCAGCTGGGAAGGGCGTTGTGGTTGCGGAAAGCGTGGATGAAGCGCTGGCTGCAATTGATGAGATTATGGTTGAGAAGCAGCATGGCGATGCTGGTGACGAGGTGTTGATTGAAGAATGCATGTTCGGCCGCGAAGCCAGCTTTTTTGTGGCTTGCAACAACGACAAAGTTTTTGAATTCGGCACGGCGTGTGACTATAAGCGCGTTGGCGAAGGCGATGTGGGGCCAAACACGGGCGGAATGGGAACATTCTCTCCTGCGGATATGATTGACGAGAAGATGGCTGCTGAAATTATGGAAAAAATCATCAACCCGACTTTGGTGGAGATGAAAAAACGTGGCGCTGAATATAAGGGCTTCTTGTTTGCTGGCTTGATGATGACGAGCGAAGGGCCAAAGCTGATTGAATATAACTGTCGCATGGGTGATCCAGAAACGCAGAGCATTTTGCCGCGCTTACAAAGTGACATTCTCGAAACTTTGCTCGGCAATGCTGCGCCGAAATTCAGCGATGAACATGCTGTTTGCGTTGTTTATGCAGCCAATGGCTATCCGAAAGCGTATGAGAAAAATACGGTGATTAAAGGCTTGGAGCATTTGGTGAATGACTCTGACGAAGCCAGCGTTTTTCATGCTGGAACAGCGCATAAAGACAAGCAGTGGGTTAGCTTTGGCGGACGAGTTTTGGGAGTGGTTGCAAAAGCGGCAACACTTGAACAAGCAAAGGCCAGTGCTTATATGAAAATTGAGAAAATTGATTGGAGCGAGGGCTTCTATCGCAAGGATATTGGAGAGATTTATGAGTAAGAAATTCGGAAAAAGAGAATCGTCAATTTTACTATTCATATTGGTCTTGGCATGTTTGGTCTTCCTTGGTTGGGGCAACATGGATGTTTCTGACTTTGAGAGTAAAAAGCAAAGCTCAGGCAAAGCGTTGATTGGCGGTGAGTTTGTGCTAACAGATCAAAATGGCGCGGAATTTTCAAGCGCGCAGCTGCAAGGCAAAAAGGCGCTGATCTTCTTCGGCTTCACCAACTGCCCAGCAGTTTGCCCAACATCAATGGCGGTGATTTCTGCGGTGATGGAGCAGGTGGATGCGGATGAGGT
>JALZVI010000021.1 GCA_023301015.1 Rickettsiales bacterium
GACTCGCCATATTTTTCCTGCTCAGACAAAATCGCCGTAACTTGCTGCAAGATAAATTCTGGCTTCAATTTGAAGTTGATAAAGCCAGGGCCTGCCACCGAAATTTCTTCAATCTCAGGAATTTGCTTGAAAAGCGCTTGAAAGTCTGCCGCCAATTCACGCGGGTTTTTGCCTGCGGATTTGGAAAGCACCATCGCCGCATTCGTCGCCAAGTCACCATGCGATGCATCGCGCGGCGGCTCAACCGCAATTTTGGTTAGCGCTTGCGCATTATAGAGCGAGAGCAGGTCGCAGATTTGTGCACGGATATGGTTGAAAATGTTCATGCATGTTTTTTAGCTGATTTCTGCCAGCCTGTCATCTGCGAAATAACACAAAAAAAAGAGCAGCCGAAGCTACCCTTTTTTCTTGGTTGTGAGGCAAGTTATTCCTTAGCTTTGAAAGGGCGTATAACCCAGACTAAGAAGCAAAGACAAAATAAGACTATAATACCCACTCCCACCATGTGAGATGGGTGGGTCTTCTTTCTTTCTTTTTTCTTATCTGAACTTTCTTGCTTTTTAGGCTCAGATGCCTTGGTGGTTTGTTCTTCATTTTCAACAACCGAAGCGACTGCTTCGATTGTTGCTGATGGAGACGTAGCGGATTGGGCGTTTAAGCCCCCAGCGAATAGCAGCATAAATGCCGCGAGTAGTGTTACTGTAGTTTTCATAATGAAAAAAATTGAACGCTCAGTGTAAATTAAAATTAACATACTCTCAAGCAAAAACTTGCCTCGTGGGAATAAGCTGCTAAATATTACCTATGAAAATTCTACTAGCAAATCCGCGTGGGTTTTGTGCGGGTGTTGACCGTGCGATTGAAATTGTTGAGTTGGCGCTGAAAAAATATGGTGCGCCTGTTTATGTGCGTCACGAAATTGTGCATAACAAATATGTCGTTGATGACCTCAAAGCCAAAGGCGCGGTGTTCGTGAAAGAGGTGAATGAAGTTCCCGATGGGGCGATCACCATTTTCTCCGCACATGGAGTTTCCGAAAAAGTTGAGGGCGCGGCAAAGCTTCGTGATTTGCCAGTGATTGACGCAACTTGTCCGCTCGTGACCAAGGTTCATAACGAAGCCAAGCGCTATGAGGCGGCTGGGCATGATATTATCCTCATCGGACATAAAGGCCATCCAGAAGTGGAGGGGACATCGGGACGGGTGAAGGAGGTGATGATTGTGGAAAACGCCGCTGACGTTGCAAAGCTGTTGGTGAAAGACGCTGACAATTTGTCATATGTTACGCAAACAACGCTGAGCTTGGATGACACAAAGGTGGTGATTGAGGCTCTGAAAAAGCGCTTCCCATCCATTCAAGGGCCAGACACGCGCGACATATGCTACGCCACCCAAAACCGCCAAAATGCGGTGCGTGACTTGGCGAAGGAAGTTGACTTGCTGCTGGTGATTGGCGCAACCAACAGCTCCAACTCCAACCGCTTGCGTGATTTGGGCGAAGAGCTGGGCATTGCGGCGCATCTGATTGCGACTGAAACTGAGATTGATCCCAAATGGCTTGATGGCGTGAAGATGATCGGCGTGACAGCAGGTGCATCAGCCCCCGAAATTTTGGTGCAAAATGTGATTGCGAAACTGCGCGAGCTGGGTGCAAATGACGTGCAAGAATTTGCAGGCAAAAAAGAGAACATCAAGTTCAAACTGCCTGAACAGGTGCGTGATGTTGTTTAGTTTCGGTTTTCAATATGGGTGAGAAGCCAATTGGAAGAAGGGCGTTCTTCAAATCTGGTTTAGCGGAGGCTCTGCGGCTGCATGGTAAACTTAATCCTGTAGATATTGTGGCTAACAAGTTGGTTAGAAAAGTCCCTGCGCCAATGGTTCCGCTGGTGGATGAATTTACGGATTTTATCGGGCAAATGTCGCTATCGCTAACTGCGCCGAATGATAATATTAAGTCGAGTCTATGGGTTCCCAAAGCGTTCTCCACAGCGGCTAGTGCAGTTTCTATCTTCCGCGGATATTTTGCAGAAGTTTACCCAGTTTTGGTGGCAGAAATGCAAGATAAGATTGAGGGCAAATGGAGCTTGGAGAAAGGCGAGCTTGATGATTTAGCCAGCATGGGCGAGCGTCTGAAAGGGCTTTCTGACGGCAATAGCTCAGCATTGAACCCCAGAGATCTTTTTCGTTATTGGATGGATGGATATTTTTATAAGATATATTCTGCGGATGACTGGAATAGCGTTGAGGCAGATGTGATTTTAGATGTTTGCGAATCTCATTTTCTAGCAACACATTTTCGAGATCGTGGTGATGATGAAAAGGTAAGCAGGGTTCTTAGCTCTTCTGAGTGCAAGCAAGCAGTGAAAGCTTATCAATTTGCTTGCGACCATAGCCTAAAAATTCGCGGTGGGCTGGAAGCTGCAAATGGTGCTATTTTCTTGGCGGGTGGTACGAATTATGTAGAGAAAGCAAAGGGCGCGATTTTGTCATTAGGGGCATTGCAATTGGCCGCTTCGCCAACATCTGTGGATAGATACCGCAACCCATTTGACCTATCGCAAGAGGCAATGAGCCGCCGAGGTTTGCTGCATCGCTCAACATATATAGCAGGCGGAGTTGTTGAGCATATGTTGGAACGAAGAAGCATAGATTTATGTTTCAACAGTATGAATGTAATGAATTTGGCAGATTTGTTTGTGTCGTATAAAAACTTAGGAAGCTCAAAGCAAGGTGTGACTGAGAAAGAAGAGCGCCTTGAACTTGTTGGCAAGTCTATGGCCTATGTTTTCTTCACCGTGTCAAACCAACTTGCGCTCGAAACAGACAAGGCAAATAGAGAATGGGTGGATTTGGTGAAAGATACTAACAAAACAGATGGTTTTAAGCTTTAGAATAGCTGGGCTAGAGCGCGAAGATGAGGGGCTTAAAAAATGAGAGCTAGAACTGTTGTTGAGTTCCTAAATGGGGGGTATGTTGTAATATACAAAGCCGTAGGTTGCTGTATCAAGGTCTGTGCAAGGGCCGCCTAGTTCGGGGCAGAAAGGTATTTCAAGGCCGCCATTAGACCTAGCGCTGCTGGATTCTGACGAACCGAGTTTACTTTCTATGGTTAGTAATGAGAGTGGGTCTAAGAACATCTGAATTTGTATTAGGTTTGCAGCTCCAAACTTGTTAACATAGTACCTGCTTTCTGCTCCATGCCCAGACCCAACCGCAGATTCTGAAGTTTGTTCTAATGCTGGTGCTACTATTCCTGCGATGCCTTGTATTGAAAAGGGGGTATCTGGGTGATCTCCACCACATACTTCAGGAGAGTAGCTTTCAAAGCCAAGGGAGAGCATTCTTGCTTGTGTTAAATGCCCCCAAATATTCAACTCTTCGCTTCTTCCTAAAGCCCCTGAGCAACCTAATGAGTTAGTAACTATTTGGCCGTCATCATCACCCTGAGGTTGGAATAAATCAGAATCCCCTGGTGTTTGCTTAAATCTGCTTTCGAATTGGTGAAAGGCAATTTCATATTGCTTTAAATCTCTAATAACTTTGCTAACTTTGGCAGATGCTAAGGCAATTTCATATTGCTTTAAATCTCTAATAACTTTGCTAACTTTGGCAGATGCTATCAAGCTCTGAGCAACGAGTATCCCGCCGATTAAAAGCCCTATTATAACAAGTACAATGGACAACTCAACTAATGTAAAACCTTTTCTCATGTAGACCATATTATAGTTTTAATTGTTTAATAATGGGTTAACCGTACAATCTAGTAGGTATGAAGTAGTTAAACTCACCGACCTATATAATAATACAAGACTCCGTAAATTGCGTCTGGATCGCCGCATGAGACAGTAACTGTTGGCGAAAGGCTAGCTATGCATTTACCTGGGTCTTGTGCGTTTACAATACCCGTTTCTGTGTGGTTTGTGCTGGAACTTTGAGATCCCATTTTTGCTTCAATAGCTATTGCTTCTATGGCATTAGAAAACAGAGGCAATCTAAGGTTTTGAGATGTAGAATGCAATATAGGCACTAATGGCGTTAATGTTCTTCCAATTAAAGCTTCAGCTCTGTCGTCGTGATCTCTCACAGGCCAGACTAGTCCAGCTAAGCTTCTGTCGTATCTATCAATAGCATGGGTTCCATTGCAAGGTGCTCCTGATGGTTGCCAGCCAATATATTCTGTGCTGATCATTTTTGATTCAGATAAATCTCCCCAAAACTGCCCTCTCTCATCTTCGCTAAACACGCCGTTGCAAGTTGCAACTTGTTCCAAAGTTCCGTTGTTATTGCCTGGAACGCCAAAATGCGGTGAATCACCGGGAAGGGCTTTATATGTGTTTCTAAATAATTTTATTGCAACTTCATACTGCCCTAGATCTCGGATTAGTTTGCTTGTCTTCGCAGACTCAATCAGGCTTTGCCCAACAAGAATTCCGCCTGTTAAGAGGCCTATTATTACTAAAACAATAGAAAGCTCGACTAATGTAAATCCATTTTTCATGCAGATAAGTATAGAACTTCGCTATTAATAATGTATTAATTATACATTATGACAAATCGTAGAAAATTCTTAAAATCATTTGCTGCAGCGGGCGTTGCGGGGATTATCGCTAGCAAAACCGCTCCAGCGCAGGCGAAGGGTATTCAGCAGTGGAAAATGGTGATGACTTGGCCGAAGGAATTGCCGGGTTTGGGGACTGGAGCAATGCGCCTTGGGCAGCGGGTTTCGCAGCTTTCTGGCGGCAGGCTGGAGATCAAAATTTTTGGAGCAGGCGAGCTTGTGCCAGCATTGGAATGCTTTGATGCAGTTTCGAGCGGGAACGCAGAGATGGCACATTGCGCGCCATATTATTGGCTAAATAAATCGCGTGCTGCTGCATTTTTCTGCGCTGTTCCAGGTGGAATGACGTCTCAAGAGCTGAATGCGTGGATATATTTCGGTGGCGGGCAGCAGCTTTGGGATGAGCTTTATGCGCCATTTGGCGTGCGCAGCTTCCTTGGTGGGAACACGGGTGTGCAGATGGGTGGCTGGTTCAAAAACCCAGTTGAATCGCTTGATGATATCAAAGGCCTAAAAATCAGAATGCCTGGCCTTGGTGGCAAGGTGATTAATGAGCTAGGCGGAAATGCGCAAACAATTGCAGGTGCAGAAGTTTTCAACGCGTTGCAAACAGGCGTGATTGACGCTGCGGAATGGGTTGGCCCATGGAACGACTTAGCCTTTGGATTCCATAAAATTGCAGAAAATTACTATGGTCCCGGCTTTCATGAAGGCGGCCCAGCTTTGGAGATGATGGTTAATATCAAGGCCTTTGAGAAATTGGACACTGACTTGCAGCAAATTGTGAAAGTGTCTGCTGCGGCGGAAAATATGGCGATGCTGTCTGAATATCAGGCCAACAATTTGCGCTCTGCCGAAATTTTGAAG
>JALZVI010000022.1 GCA_023301015.1 Rickettsiales bacterium
GTGCTCTTCCGATCTCAGTACTCACAAATATTTGTTAACAAAGCCGCTCAACTTTCTCTAATCGCTTTGATATACAAAGGATAGAGTACGCATATAATGCAAACCTAAAAAATAATGAATACAATAATACTAGCCGCCATAAGCGGCGGACAAGTACTCGCGGTAACAATCATTGCCTTACTAATCATCGTAATCATAGCCGTCTTCGGTGGCGGCGGCGGTGGTCGCAGAGGCGGCGGTGGCGGTGGCGGCTCTGGCGGATTCTTCTTCGGCGACGGAGGAGGAAGCGACTGGGGTGGCGACGGCGGCGATGGTGGCTGCGGTGGCGGTGGCGAATAACACCCAACACCAGAAATCAAGGCGTCCTTTAAGGGCGCCTTTTTTTGTTAAAAACTGCGCATCCTTGGCTATTCTTGCAATAAGCCCGCAAATATGCTATTAACAAATTTAAACCTCCTCTCAGCACTTCACTTGAAATGCTTGAGAATACGCACAATGTGCACAATTCAAACATGAAAGAAAAAACAACCCAATGGATCAATGAGAATCCAGACCTAGCAATGTTAGTTGCGGGTCTCGGTTTCATTGCAGTCCCCGTGGTGATGGCTATGGTTGCGTTCTATCGCTACACCAAAGCCAAATAACATCACACAAAGGCGTCCTTTAAGGGCGCCTTTTTTTGTTACAAACTCCGCCACCTCTTGCTACAATAGCTTCATGACAAAAAAACACCAGCACATCGCCTATAACCACATCGCTGGCAAAGCCCCGGGCGTCATCTTCTGCGGCGGTTTCCGCTCCGACATGAGCGGCTCAAAAGCGCTGTTCCTCGAATCCCTCTGCCGCGAACTCGGCCTCTCCTTCCTCCGCTTCGACTATTCAGGCCACGGCGAATCTGAGCACGACTTTGCCGATTGCACCATCTCCGACTGGCGCGCCGACACACTGCTAGCACTTGACGAACTCACGCAAGGCGAGCAAATCATCATCGGCTCATCCATGGGCGGGTGGCTTGCCCTCCACGCCGCCATCAGCCGCCCCGAGCGCATCAAAGCCCTTGTCGGAATTGCAGCTGCACCCGACTTCACTGAGGACTTGATGTGGAATGGCTTCGACGATTTCACCCGCAAAAAAATCATCCGCGACGGCCAGCTAATCACCCCAAACTGCTACGAGGGCGAGGAAGATTATATCATCACCCACAAGCTCATCGAAGACGGCCGCAAAAACTTGTTGCTTGGCGCGCCGATGGAAATCAACTGCCCAATCCGCCTCCTCCACGGCATGGCAGATGAAGACGTCCCACATGAATATGCCAGCAAAATCGCCGAGAAAATCACCAGCGACGACGTGCAAATCCACCTCCTAAAAAACTCAGGCCACCGCATGAGCGCCCCGAACGAGTTGCAATTATTGCGCGAAACACTTATATCTTTACTATGACCAAGCCAAACCCAAACAACGAAACCCTAGAGCAAATGCTGCGCGTTGATCATGCGGGGGAATATGGCGCGAACCGCATTTATGAGGGGCAGCTGGCCATTTTGAAGAACTCAAAACTCCGCCCCGAGCTGGAGCATATGTTGGAGCAAGAACGGGAACATCTGGCCAAATTCAACGAACTTCTACCCAAACACAAAGTCCGCCCATCCGCCCTAATGCCCCTATGGCACATTGGCGGCTTGGCACTGGGTGCGGGCTCTGCACTACTAGGCGAGAAAGCAGCAATGGCATGCACAGTTGCGGTAGAAGAGGCGATTGACGAGCATTATGCCGAGCAAGAAGAAATTTTGCCAGAGGGAGAGCTGAAAGAAACCGTGAAGAAATTCCGCGCCGAAGAGCTGGAACATCGCGATGCAGGCTTGGAAAATGGCGCCGAAGATATGCCTGGCTATGAAATTTTCCACACCGCCATAAAAGCCGCCTGCAAAGCCTCAATTTTTCTAGCGAAACGTTTTTAGACATCAGCGACTATAGAAAAACCATTGACAGTTTTGTTAATTTTAACTAACAAAGCGCTTATGAAAATACTACTAATCACAGCGGACATTGAAATAGAAGATGTTCACACAGAATGGTTGGAGCAATCCCATAGCCCAGCAAATGAAGTTCAAATCGCAGACCCTTCAAAGGATAACCATTTCCATAACAAGATTTTGGACAAACATGACATTGTCGTCGCAATTTTAGGGGAAGACGGCAACCACACTAATATTCGCAGACAACTTAAAGATGCTAAAATTTGCAGCAACAACTCCAGTACAAAATTTCTGTTCGCAACAACCAATGACAGAGATCTATTAAAAACGACGCCAGCAAATATGGAATATTGCAGAGTATCAGACCTAAGCGAGGCTAATAGATGCCGCGAGATTTTGGAAAAAGCTATCGGCGCAGGACAAGAAAGAGGAATTCACTAATTAACAGAATCCGCAGAAATTGCAGGCGCAGCATTTCCACCCCTTTCAAAATCCACACGACTCATCCCCTTCTTCAGCTCCGCCAAAACCCCGTCCCTACGCAGCTTAAACTTCTTCAGCGCATCGCCCGTTAGCTTGCGGACAATATTAAACTTCGCGTTCTGTGGGTTAATCTGCTTGCCGTTTTTATGCACCTCATAATGCAAATGCGGCCCCGTGCTGCGCCCAGTTGAGCCAACATAGGCAATCACCTGGCCTTGCTTCACGCGCGTGCCTTTTTTCATGCCCTTGGCAAATTTGCTCGCATGCGCATAGGCCGTGCTATAAGTCCCGTTATGGCGAATTTTCACATAATTACCATAGCCACCTTTGCGCCCAACATAGGTCAGCGTTCCGTCACCCGCAGCATAAATTGGCGTTCCCGTCGGCGCTGCAAAATCAACCCCTGCATGCAAGCGAGTATAGCCCAAAATTGGGTGCTTGCGGTTGCCGAACCTGCTCGAAATCCGCGCCCCATTCACAGGCGTACGCAACAATGCCTTTTTCACATTATGCCCATTTGCGTGATAATATCCGTAAGAGCCATCGTCATTTTCCGTCACAAAAATCTCGATGTCTTCACGCTTCAATTTCAACTTCGCATATGCAGGCATCCGCCCCTTAACCAGCTCCGAATCCTTCGTATACGCCTCATACAAAACCTCAAATTCCGTTCCCGGTTGAATGTCACGTTGGAAATCAATCACAAAGCTGAGCGCCGCTATCAACTGCAAAGTCACATTATCAGTCACGCCTGCCTTAATCATCGATTCATAAAAACTGCTGTCAATCACACCCGCTGCGTGGATGTAAGTTTTGTCCAAATCAACCTCTTCGATTTCGGCCTTGAAGTTACCTTCGCCGTCCACATTCAAGTTCACAATTTCCAAAATTGAAGGCTGAAAGCTCAGGCTCTCAATATGCTTCAGCTTTTCCGCCGCTTCGCCGCCATCAATCAGCGCCGCAACTTCTGCGTCTTCCAATTCCAATGCGATATCTTGGCCAGCGCGGAGTTTGCGCAAGTCAAAAACATCATTCACCGCAGCCACCGCAGCAGCAACTTCACCCGCAGCAACTCCTTTCTCTTGCAACAATCCAGACAATGTCTGCCCTGGCTTCACCTCAATATCAACACCAACAACCATCGGCTCTGGCGCAGCTTCATCAAGCACAACTTGCTGGAGCGAAGCATCGGCCACAACTTCATCAGGTTCAGAAATATTCGCCATGCCATACGCAATCACCACCGCGCCGATGATGAATAGGATTATGTATGGAAGTTTCTTTCTGGGCTTGGAATTATAATTAATCATGCAAGAAACATAAATTGCCGCCCCACGCCTGTCCAGCCCAAATTAAGGTTTTTTCAAAGATTCTTGCCAAAATCAGGGCAAAAAAAAGCACCGCCGAAGCGATGCTTTTTTAAAAATTAAAAAACCTAGAATCTAAGTTTTGCGCCCACCTCAACTGAGTGGTTATCATATTCAAATTCTGTTGTTCCAGCGCCTGTGTTATTCACGTCAGGGTCATTGAATGTACCCAAATATTTATAACCAATAGTCAACTCAGTACGCGGCAAGTTTTCAGGAGCATACCCAACGCCGGCCATCACTTGATAAATACCAACAGTATCATCACCAGAAGCACCAGCTGCATTTGTTGGATCAACCGAAATTTCTGCAGCACCAACACCAGCACCAAGATATGGCATCACGTTGCTGCCCTGAGTTGTGAAATCGTAGTAATAGTTTGCAGCAACAACATCGGCTTCAACATCGCCACCTACTCCGCCCAAATCACTCTGGCGGTTGCTATACTCAAGCTCAACTCTGCTTCTGCCAAAATCTCTATCTTGAGAGATAATATACCCCAAACTTGCACCAAGTGCTATTCCTTCATCATGCCCAAACTCGCCTGAAGCACCGTTTGATGTAAAATCAGAATCTGACTGGAATGTACCACCTACGCTCAAACCAACATACCAATATGGCCATGTGTCTTGCGCTGAAGCGCTTGTTGAAACCGTTGCCGCCAAAATCGCCGCTGTGAATAATGCTTTTTTCATTGTTTTTCCCTCAAAGAATTTAAATTTCTAAGCTGATATTATCAACCCCAAGCTCATTTGCAAGCAATTTTTGGAATCTAGAACTAATTGAGATTGTTTATTAAAAATGTGAGTCCAGCAGAACTCCCCAGCCTTGAGCACGTTTCAGCCTGCAAGCCGAAGGCGCAGCGGGGGAACAATAAAAAAAACTCTTGAGCACGTTTCAGTCTGCAAGCCGAAGGCGCAGCGGGGGAACAATTAGCAACCTTCTAGCTCATCAATGAATCCTGCAATCACATCTAGGCCACCTTGCCAAAAATCGGGTTTTGATGCATCTAAACCAAACGGCGCGAGCAACTCCTTATGTCGCAAAGTTCCGCCAGCCTTCAGCATCTCAATATACTTCTCCTCAAAATTCTCCACCTCTCCGCTTTGATACGCAGCATAAAGCGAATTCACCAAGCAATCACCAAACGCGTAAGCATAAACATAGAACGGCGTGTGGATGAAATGCGGGATGTATGACCAATAAATCGAATAGCCTTCCTCAAAATTGAACGCATCACCAAGGCTATCCTTCTGCGCCTGCATCCAAATTTCGCCCAGCTGCGTCACCGAAAGTTCGCCCTCGCGCCGCGCGTCATGCACCTGCCGCTCAAACTCACAAAACGCAACTTGGCGCACCACGGTGTTGAGCATGTCCTCAACCTTCCCCGCAATCATATTCCGCTTTGCCACAGGGTCTTTCACCTTGCTCAGCATGCTCCGAAAAACCAGCTGCTCACCGAAAACACTCGCCGTCTCCGCCAATGTCAGCGGAGTATCACACATCAACGTGCCCTGATCTGCCGCCAAAACCTGATGCACCCCATGCCCCAGCTCATGCGCCAAAGTCATCACATCATCAATTTTATTCTGATAATTCAGCAGCAAATATGGATGCAACGACGGCACGCACGGATGCGCAAATGCCCCCGAATCTTTGCCCTTCGCAGGCGGCCAATCTATCCAGTCATTATCAAAAAACTTACTGCCCAGCTCCGCCATTTTCGGCGAGAAATCGGCATAAGCCTCCAGCACAATCGCCTTCGCCTCGTCCACCGAAACCTCTTCAACCACCTCGTCAAGCGGCGCATTTCTATCCCAGTATTCCAGCTTCTCCAGCCCCATCCAGCCACGCTTCAGCTCAAAATACCGATGCGCCAAATTCGCATAATTCTCCTTCACCGTGCTTTGCAGCGCGTCCACAACCTCATCCTCAACCAAATTATCCAGATTCCGCGATGAAATCGGCGCCTTAAATTTCCGCCATGTCAAGTGTTTTCACTTG
>JALZVI010000023.1 GCA_023301015.1 Rickettsiales bacterium
CAATAACGGAAGAATTAATTGTAAAAATTGCCATCAAAGAATCTGTAACAGCTTTAAAATCAGATGACCCACTTTATAAAATCCACAGAAATCTTACAGAGCATATCGACTCTGCGGGTAAATATATTTATACAATCGGTGTATTTGAGAATATGAAAGAAGCTGATGATTTTCATAAATCAGCAGCTCAATTGGCTTACCCTGATTCTTATATTATTAAGATTGTGGGAGGAAAAATACAAGAATAAGAAAACAGTCTTAACCTAAAAATTAATAGCCACCCCAACACCATATTCAGAAGTAGAAAACCCAAAACTCAGGTCATCACTGACATCGAATTCTATTAGATGGCGAGATATAAATGCGTCAGATACTTGCACGATGTGTACGATCACAAGACCGATGATAAAGTTATCTCTCCGTTTCCGGAACCTACGGCTGAACTCGAATGCTTCTCTGGCAGATGTTGCTCTTCGGAATTCTGTTATTTCATTGGTCTGGAATTGCCCCACGGCTGTGCGGTAACCCGTGAACCTATCATGATTATGGAGTACAATGGCAATCATCCCAGCATCCATTGCGATGGCAATAGGAACCTTCCAGTATTTTTTATTATAAGCCTGTCCGGCTCCAGGCAGTATCAGCGATAGTAATGCCGCTTTACCTGGATTTCCAGAGAACATGGATAGCATTCCATTCTTTTTTTTTTCAACTTGCGCTGTGCTATCTGATGGTGCTACGTTATTTAGTAAATCTGATTGTGCCTGACAGGAATAGAAAATTCCTATAGAAAGTAGTATACAAGTCAACCATTTATTCATCTGCTGGATCTCTATTTTTTCTCTTCTAGTTCATCAAGTATATTATTAAACTGATCATCCGATGAAAAGTGTATAAGAATCTTACCTTTTCCCTGGTCGTTACGTTGTATTTCTACTTTAGCACCTAGATTATGTGATAATCTGTCTTTTATCTTTAAGATTTCTTGATGTTCTTCAGTTATAGGTTTTGTCTTTTTATCCTCAATAGGTGGTGCAGTAGGTGGTTGTTTTTTATAATCGGCAATTATCTTTTCTACGCCTCTTACTGATAACCCCTCAGCTATTATCTGTTGGAATACTTGCAGCTGAGTAGTTTGATTTTCTAGTGATAATAAAGCTCTGGCATGTCCCATAGACAATTTCCCATTTCTGAGTGCAGATTGGATGTCTGGGGGTAATTTGAGCAACCTTATATAATTGGCAACGGTACTTCTGTTTTTTCCTACGCGTTTACCCAGTTCTTCCTGTACCAGATTGCATTCATCTATTAATCGCTGATAGGTAATCGCTATTTCCAGGGCATTGAGATTGCTTCTTTGGATGTTTTCTACAAGCGCCATTTCTAGCATACCTTGATCATCAGCGATTCTGATATATACAGGAACTTCACTCAGACCAGCCAGTTTACTGGCTCTCCATCTTCTTTCCCCAGAGATAATCTGATAGTTATCGGCCTCCATCTTTCTTACAGTTATCGGCTGTATAAGGCCTAGTGCCTTGATAGATTGAACGAGTTCTAACATGTCAGTCTCGTCAAAATCTATTCTAGGATTGAACGGATTAGGCTCTATCTTTTTGAGTGATATTTTTGCGATGGTATGTGTGAGTTCTTTAACGACACTTGCCTTTTCTGGTGTTGCTTTTCCAGATGTTGCTTTCGTCTCTACTTTATCTATTTTAGTGAGTAGTGCTCTTAATCCTTTTCCTAATTGATCTTTTTTCTTTGTACTCATAGTTGGGGGCTTAGATAGACGTTTCTGCTTCAGTTGCGGTTTTAGAAATCAATTCATTGGCTAGGTTCAGGAAATTCTTTGACCCCGTACTTGTTATATCATAGAGGAGAACAGGTTTACCTACACTAGGTGCTTCGCCGATTTTAGAATTCCTATGTATGATAGTATCAAATATTTTATCTGAAAGGCTGCTTCTAACCTCTTCTACGACCATTTTAGCTAATCTCAACCTCTTATCAAACATGGATAAAACGATGCCCTCTATCGTAAGATTAGGGTTAAGCGTTTCTGCTATGATAGAGATCGTATTCTTAAGCTTCCCTAGTCCTTGTAGAGAGAATACCTCCGCTTGTACAGGAATCAATACAGAATCAGCTGCCGTCAAAGCATTTATAGTAATAATCCCTAGAGAGGGTAGACAGTCAATTATTATATAATCATAGGAATCCTTTACTTTATCTAAGACGCCTTTCATTATAAATTCACGATTTTCAGCATTAGCTAATTCTAATTCCGCACCTACCAGATCGATATTACTACCTATGACTTTTAATGTGTCTATTTCTGTATTTACAATAGCCTTTAGCGGATCTATATCACTTACTAGACAATCATATATGCTATATTCCAGTTCATCTTGATCTATACCCAGACCAGATGTGGCGTTTCCTTGTGGATCAGCATCTATGACCAATACCTTCTTTTCCATTATAGCTAGGGCCGCAGATAAGTTTATGGCTGTAGTTGTTTTTCCTACACCGCCTTTCTGATTAGCAATGGCAATTATTTTTCCCATATATATTATAGTTCTATTGTCTCTTCAATTTCTAATAGCTTCAATTCTTTTCCCTTATCGGCAAATGCTTGAATAGCTTTTTGTTTATCAATGGTTATATAACCAAATGTATCATAATGACATCCTATGATAAGATCACATTCTATCATTTCAGCAGCGATAACAGCGTCTTCGTAACCCATTGTGAAGTTGTCACCTATGGGTAGAAAAGCCACCGTAAGCTTAGGGCAAGTCATAGGGATAAGTTTCATATCCATAGTAAGTGCAGTATCTCCAGCAAAATATAAACTGTAACCATCACCCCATATAACATAACCTCCTGGATTACCACCGTATGAGCCATCAGGCATACTGCTTGTATGAACGGCATTCACATACTTAGTCGTTCCAAAACTAAATTCTTTCTTTCCACCATGATTGAGCGGATGGCCTTGGACACCTTTTTCACCAAACCAATTAACGATCTCGTAGTTAGAGATGATTTTGGAGCTATTAGCCTTGGCAATAGCTTCTACATCTGCCACATGATCTGCATGGCCATGCGTTAGAAGAATCCATTCTGGATTGAATCTACTTAGATCTTTATTAGTGACTAAAGAGTTTCCAGTTATAAATGGATCAAACATGATGTTGATACCATTGATGAAAACCGAGAAAGTAGAATGTCCATGGTATGTTATCTTCATAATCTCTTAAGTTTCAGAAAAATTGAATGTTGATCTGCATTAATTTCATACAGATAAACCCATTCACATTATAACCTCAAAGGTGTAATATGTGATGTCGTCTATCTGCACGATACAGACTAGATTTAAATAAGACAAAAAAAGGGCCGATTCTTTCGAATCGGCCCTTCGTATTAAATTTTTAACACTTTTAATGCTGTATGATGACTCTTTCTGTCATTATACTACCATCATTATATTGTGCCTTGACGATATATAACCCATTTGGTATATCGTTTACGTTCGTTTCTGTTCTTGACTGTAAGTTTTGTATCTCTCTTACAAGTCTTCCTTCTAGAGATATAATCTGCGCAGATACTAGATTATCAATGTCTCCTATTTCTAATGTAAGCTCGTTACTTACTGGATTAGGGTAGATTGAAAGACTATAATCAGTAATCTCACCTTCTAGTTCTATAGTCTCTTGACTGTCTCTGTTTCTTGATGAAATAGAATCACCTTTTAAGTCAGCTCCAGTTATAGTTACACAGTAATCTTCTGTTTCACCAAATGTGTATGGTGTACAAGGATCAGTTGCATATCCGCCTAATTTCATAACGACTCTTAAGACAGTGTTACCATTCCATAAATTAGTAGGAAGTGTAATAGAACCTTGTAAAGTATTAGTTCCAGTTCCGTAAGCTACAAACTCACTAGTATCTCCAAAGTCACCATCCATGTTATAATCTATCCATGCTGTCCAGTAAACTACCTGAGCTTTATTACCTCCGAATCCAGGTGTCAATACAAGTGGATAAGAATGACCTGGTGAAGCAATCGTACAGTTATTGGTATAATCTCCATACCCACCGTCATTACCAGATGTATTATTAATCTGACCAAATACCACATTATTTATATAACTATATGTAGATGTTGTTCCACCCATTGGACAGTAACCATCAGTGTTTCCACCTCCTCCAGTAGGAGCCGTTACGGTAACTGTAAACGAGCAAGTCTCTACATTACTACAACCATCAGTTGCTCTGTATGTAACAGTATGTGTTCCTGGTGTTACAACTGTGCCTGAAGTAGGTCCAGCAATCTGAGTAACATCTAGACAATTAGATATCTCCATGATGTACTCTAATCCTATTGTACAGTATTGATCATTCCATTGTCCATCGTTTAACATTTCTAGACAGTTCTGTGTTCCGTTATAGTTATTAGGTTGTCCAGGATACCAGTTACTATATGTAATTGGACTTCCATCTACCCATGAGAAGTTGCCCTCACTTCCGCTATCAGAACCACCTATCCATGCAGATTGCAGTGATAGCGCTGATGCTAAGAATGTGTTTTCTACTTCATTGTCTATAACCGCTAGGTTACCACCATTGTCTATACAAGCTTGACTCGCATTTGCCCATGTTGCTGATCCTACAGAACAGTAATAGAATGAACCATTAAGTGATCCCATGTAAACAAATCCAGGTATATGACCACCCGTATTTGTACAATTAGAACAACAACTAGAAGCTGATGGTGTATTCCAAGTAGCAAGCATACCAGCTGATGTCGGTGCTGCTAATGTAATATTACCAGGACAAGTCATTGTTAATGATTCTTCAACTGTAATATCAAAATCACATGTTGCCGTATTACCACAAGCATCATTCAATTCATAGATTACTTTATAATTTCCACCTTGTAATGTAGAACCTCTTGTAGGTCCAGCTATCTGATTGATATAAGTACAAGGAATTTCCATAATATACTCAAGTGAATAAGTATTGTATTGATCATTCCATTGTCCATTATTCAGCATCTCAACATAATTTTGAGAATTGTTGTAGTTGTTAGGTTGTCCAGGATACCAGTT
>JALZVI010000024.1 GCA_023301015.1 Rickettsiales bacterium
CGTCATTTTAATGACGAGATAAACGGCGTACACCCATCCAGCAGCAGCTTGCAAAGAGGGTGGGCAGACATCGCAAAAATCTCAAGCCTGAAAATTGAGAGCACGGCGAAGTCAAATATTATAGTATCCATAGATGACAGCACCCCGAAAAACTATTTCACCGAAAGCTGGATTCGCGAAGAGATGAACTCCGCGCCCGAAAACATCCGCTCTATTACAGTTGAATGCGACTCCATGCAGCCCACTCTAAATGCGAATGACAATATATTAATCGACCTCTCAAAAAGAAACCTAAATCCATCAGGAATTTTCGTGATTTTTGACGGCGTATCGCTTAAACCAAGGCGCTTAGAGATGCTCTCACCCGACAGAATTTTGGTATGCTCAGATAACAATAAATATAGCCAATACGAAGCTAGGCCAGAGGACTTGAACATTATTGGCAAGCTAATTTGGCTTGGCCGCAGCTTCTAAACCTACCTCTCCCAAACATTTCCATGGAATTTCGGGTCTTTATAAACAAACTCAGAATTTGCGATTTTTTCGCCGTAGACTTGGCTATTGAAACCAATTTTCGTTGCATAACCAGCAGGATCAACAATCTCCATCCCCAGCAAACTCTTGCCGTCACGGCTGATGTAAAACACCAAATCACCCTCTTCTGGCCTTTCTTTGAGAGAAATTCTCAGCTTTGCGAACTCGCCATCAAAAAACGCCTCTTCTAGCAAGATATCGCCATCAAACCTCACATCATCTCGCCCCAGAAATGCAGCCAGAGTGTTTTCAGCGCGCAAATATGTCGTTTCGTCCAGCTCCTTATCGCGATAAACCAAATTGCTGCCGTTGGAGATGATTAGCAGCGGCTGGCGCGCGTCATATTCCCAGCGGAACTTGCCGGGGCGCTTGAGCATAAACTGCCCGCCACTCACCTGCCCTTGCGCGTCTACCTGCTCAAAACCAGCCTGCATTGTACCCACATTTTGGAAGAAACCTTCCGCCAAAGCCTTGACCTCAGCCACTTCCGAAGCTTGCGCGGAGAATGGCAGAGCCAGAAAAACCACGAATATAATTTTATATAAACTTTGCATGTAATATTTATCATACCCTACTTGTTAGAGTTTATCCAAGAAAAAACATCATCCACAATCAAGTCCTTAACCACCAACCCAATATGCCCGCAATCATACTGCTTAACCTCACAACTTCCAAGCTCATCGGCTACTACAGTGGATGAGGAGAGCGGGACAATTTTGTCATTCATTGGACATGCGGCGAATACTGGGGTGGAAATTTCTGCGAGGGAAAAGCCTAAATCACCATTGCCAATCCAGTTTTCCAAGCAATCAAGCAGCAGCTTTTTTGGCAGCGCAACTCCGTCATTCGCCCACTTCTCAATCAAGCAAAACTTTGCCTGCGCGGCTGTAGCCATGCGTGGCAGCTCGGCAAACTTGTTCAAAACTCGCCATGGGGCGATTGAGAAGAACATGTTTTGCAAGATTTGTGGCGGAATTAAATTGCTGGGGATGCTGCGCACAGAATCCAGCAAACCCGCGGCGTTGCTGCGCATATAGTCAAAATCCCACGGGGTTGCGAGTAGCGTTATTGACTTGGGAGCAAAGTCCAACGACGCACGCAAAGCAACTAGCCCGCCCATACAGTAGCCCACCAGATGCACATGATCGCCAGGCTGAGCAATGGTTTGAGCGAAATAAGACAGTCGCGCGGCATAATCTTCCAAGCCAAAATCAGCCTCCGCATCACCCCAATCTAGCAAATAAACATGCGCGCCTTCAGAGAGTTTGCGCGCTAAACTTAGCTCGCGGGAGAGGTCTAATATATTCGCGCGGTTAATTAGAGATGGCACGAGCAAAACAACTTCGCCCTCGCCGCCATAGTCTAAAAGGCGGGAGTTACCGACATTTGCCGACATTTGCTGAGGAGTTGCCGACATTTGCCGAGAAGTTGCCGACATTTGCGCACTTGACTGCCACTCAGGCACATCGGCCTGCAGATATATCGCCATACCTTTTTGAAAATCCGCAAATCTCTGCGCGGATTCTCGCGCAACATCAACTGCAAGATTTTTCGAGATCGGCGACTCGGGCGGTGAGCTCATCAACTTTGCGCTCAAGGGCGCGGATGTTTTCATCAGCATTCCCAGCGCCGTGTGCATCGCGATTGGCTGCGGTAGTGGATTCATCTTTTCGCTCTCCATAAAAACCTTGCATCTTGCTAAGCATCTGTTGCATTTGACGCATATTTACATCACTCGACAGCATTTTCTCAAAATTTTCTTGCCACAAATTGATATATTCATTAGCAATCTCAGCATTATCATCCATGATAAAAGCTTATGACAGACGAGAGCAAAAAACAACCGATAATTATTAAGAAATACGCTAATCGGCGCCTCTATAATACTGCCATCAGCTCGTATGTAACTCTGCAAGATTTATGCGAAATGGTAAAAATCGGCGAAGATTTCACGGTGGTTGACGCAAAAACTGAGGAAGACCTTACCCGCTCCGTGTTAGCGCAAATTATCTTCGAGCAAGAGTCAAA
>JALZVI010000025.1 GCA_023301015.1 Rickettsiales bacterium
CTTCCGATCTATGCCAAGCAGGGCGCTCACAGATCAAAAACAAGGCCGAAGCCTTCAAAATGCTAAAAGCGCGCCTCTATGAACTGGAGCTGCAAAAGCGCGAGGAAGATGCGCAGGCCACGAATGACTCAAAATCTGACATCGGCTGGGGTCATCAAATCCGCTCCTACGTGCTGCATCCATACCAAATGGTGAAAGACACCCGCACCGCCTACGAAGACGGAAACTCCAAAGCCGTACTAGACGGCCGCCTAGACCCATTCATGCAAGCAAGTTTAGCGGCGAAGCTATAAAAACCCTACAATCTCACTCTTGCGCGATAATTGCAGTTATGCTAAATAAAATCGCATGACATTACCGACAGATCTGAACTTATCCAATGACCAAAAGAAAGAGCTATATTCGCTACTTCCTTCGCTTGACCAAAGCCAAGCGCTTTGGGTTGCCGAATTTATAAAGAGCAATGCTGACGCGTTCCAAGAGGAAATTGCAGAAGCTGCGGGCGGCGCAGTTCCGCTATATTGCATCTTTGGAACAGAAGGCGGGAATTGCGAAGCGCTTGCGGCAGATGCTGCGAAACGTGCGAAAAAGATGGGTTTTGCGCCTAAAGTTGTAGACTTTGCGGATATCGAGCCAGCGGATTTACCTAAATATGAAAACGCATTGGTATTCATCAGCACATGGGGCGAGGGCGACGCACCAGAGCGTGTAGAGAATTTTGACAAGGCATTTGAAAGCGACGCACCAGATTTGAGCGCGAATAAATTCGCAATTTGCGGACTGGGTGACACATCATATGTAGACTTCTGCTCAATGGGCATAAAATTCGATAAGCGCTTTGCTGATCTTGGCGCAGAAAGAGTTTTTGACCGCCTTGATTGCGATGTGGACTATGAAGAGCCTGCAGCCAACTGGACAGTAGAAGCCCTCAACAAATTCGCAGAAATTCATGATCTTGAAGCACCAGCCGCCAACGCAGCTGCAAGCGCATTCGACATTTTCCATGTGGATGACTATTCCGCCACAAACCCGTATATCGCAAAATTGAGCGAGAAAATTTTGCTCAACGGCACAGGTTCTGCCAAAGAGACTTGGCATTTTGAAATTGACTTGGGAAATTCTGGCATCCGCTATGAAGTGGGCGACGTTCTTGGAGTTGTTCCACAAAACGACCCAGCGATGATGGCCGAAATTAATGAACTAACAGGTGCTAGCGCAGATTTGAGCGCGTTAGACGTGAACGCATTGACGAAGCCAGTGATTGAGAAATATGCTGAAATCACTGGCGACGCAGGCGTTAAGGCGCTGCTTGATGGTGACGTGCAAGCCTATTGCTGGGGCAGGGAAGTTATCGACCTACTAAAAGAATTCCCGCACAAGCTAAGCGCAGAGCAGCTCACAGGCATGCTCCGCAAAGTTCCGCCGCGCCTATACTCAATCTCATCATCACAAAGCTATGCTAGCGGCGATGTGCATCTAACAATTGCCGCCGTGCGTTACAATTCCGAAGGCCGTGATCGCAAGGGCGTTGCTTCTTGCTATCTAGCCGACGCAGTGGAGCAGGGCGACGATGTGGCCGTTTATATCAAGCCCAACAAGCATTTCCGCCTTCCAGAAAATGGCAACACTCCAGTCATCATGGTTGGCCCAGGAACTGGCGTTGCACCTTTCCGTGCGTTCATGCAGCAGCGTGAAGAAGACGGCGCGAAGGGCAATAACTGGCTATTCTTCGGCGATCAAAAATATAACTTCGATTTCCTCTATCAGCTAGAATGGCAAGATTGGAAGAAATCTGGATTGCTAACGAATCTGGACGTTGCCTTCAGCCGCGACAAGCCACAAAAAGTGTATGTGCAAAACCGCATGCAGGAAAAAGCAGCTGAGCTGAAAAAATGGATCGACGAAGGCGCATATTTCTATGTCTGCGGCGACGAATCACGCATGGCAAAAGACGTGGACTCCACATTGCGCTCCATTGCTGGCGATGAAGCAGTTGAGCTGATGAAACAGCAAGGCAGATACTTGCGTGATGTATACTAATAATATAATTCACGGAATTTCTAACAACCCTAGGTAGCGCGCGAATATCGCTTGTGATAAAAATACATCAACTGCAATCATCCGCACATACCAACAGATTTTTCTTTCGCCGCTCGTTTGACTACCTAACAAGTAGGGTATATTCATTCGCTCCCGAACCAAACGACGAGGAATGAATAAGAAAATGAGCGACAAAGATCTAGATATTGCTGTGAACGAGATCAGCACTGAGTTCCAACTGATTGCAAAAGCAATTGCAATCAAACTTAAAGACTTATTGGCCTCCAATGGCAACACGCCCGAAGCAAAGCATTTTGTGACTATTAACACACAAACGCCGTTCATGAAATTTTCATTCATGATTCCAAAAGACATTGACCAGCAGATGAAAACCGAAACAAACAGCAATGTTGCAATGCACAAGCATGCTCGCAACTTACTCAACTCAGCATTGAGTGCAATCAGACACGAGCTTAACAACATTGCCAGCTATAAATTCACCGAGTGCAACTTGCAATATACTGGCTTTTCAATTTCACCATTCGGATTCACTGTCGAAGTTCCAAAATGCCGCTTAGTTGCAGTGAAGCTTAGAAAAATTGTGATAGAGATCATCGCTAGCCTCAATCTTAGCGAATTGCGCGCGCAAGCTTTGAACAACAAGGACAAGGCACACAAGCTTCCAAGTGAGATTATATTTGCCGCACTAAACCAGCGCCGCCAAGTTGCTAAGTCATTCAAAATCGCGCATAATGAATATGACGTGGTGGAGATTGAAGGGCAGTTGAAAAACGTACGCCAGATAATGAAAGAATCGCCACGCCAAGCCGCCTAAAGCTTGCGTAAATGGGGTTGAAACTTCGTCAGAACTTCTATATATATGGCGCATGAGCAAAATTGATTATGACAAGTTAAAGCCCGAGGAAGATTCGTCTGCAAACGAGCATATTAAGTGGAACACGAATTACCTGCGCGGAGATTTAGAGCCAGAAGTTCAGAACGTGGTGAGCGGTGCAATTGACGAAGATAGCACGCAGCTTAGCAAATTTCATGGCACGTACATGCAAGATGACCGCGACATTCGCGCTGAGCGTGGCAAGAAAAAACTCGATAAAGCCTATAGCTTCATGATCCGCATGCGCGTTGCTGGCGGCGTTG
>JALZVI010000026.1 GCA_023301015.1 Rickettsiales bacterium
ATTTCCGTTGACCCAGAGCGTGATACGCCAGAAGCGATGAAAGTGTTTTTGGAGGATTTCTACCCAACATTTATCGGCCTAACCGGTGACGCAGAAAAGTTGAAAGCTGTGAAGCGTGCATATAAGGTATATTCCGCGAAGTCGGCTACTGCAAATGAGCTGGCTGGTGAGTATGACATGGATCATTCTAGCCTGATTTATTTGATGGATGAAGACGGTGAATATTTGCTGCATTTCAATGGCACTGAAGCTGTTGAAGAGATGTCAGCGCGTATCCGCAGCTACTAATATTTTCGGCGTTGCCTCCTCGCAATGACGTTTATGGGGAAGCTACATATCCGCTAACGGCCATCTGGCGCGGGGTTTGAAATGCAGGCTGTCGGTTTGACCGAGCTTGAATTTTTCAATTCCTGCCCAAGCTATCATAACAGCATTGTCGGTGCATAGGCCAATTGGAGGTGCGGTGAATTTGATATTCTCTTCGTCGCAAAGCTCTTGAATCACACCGCGCAAATGCTTGTTTGCTGCCACTCCGCCCGCCACAACTAGCTGCTTGGTTTTTCTCATCTTGAATGCGTTTTGTAGCCTGTCTTGCAATACCTCTCCCGCCGTTTTCTGGAAGGTAGCGCAGATATCTTCGCGGCTATGCTCGCCCGAATCCACCATTTTCTTCACAGCGGTTTTTAGGCCTGAGAATGAGAAATCGCAGCCGTCTCTGCCTAGCAATGGGCGGGGCAATGGGAAGGCTTTGTCATTGCCCTTTGCGGCCAACGCTTCCACTTTTGCGCCACCTGGCATCGGCATTTTCAGCATCTTGGCGAGCTTGTCGAAGCTTTCGCCAACGGCATCATCCAAAGTTTGGCCAAGCAGCTCATATTTCCCGGCTCCTTCCACATTCAAAATCTGGCAATGCCCGCCAGAAACTAGGAGTAGGAGATAGGGGAATGCGACGTTGTTGGTTAGGCGCACAGTTAGTGCGTGGCCTTCGAGATGGTTGACGGCGATATATGGCTTTTTCAGTGCGGAGGCCAGTGCTTTTGCTTGCATCACACCAACAATCACCCCGCCGATGAGGCCAGGGCCAGAGGTGGCGGCGATGGCGTCAATCTCATCCCATTCGCAGCCAGATTCGGCAATTGCGCGGGCGATGATTCCATCCAAGAATTCGATATGCGCGCGGCTGGCGAGTTCGGGCACAACGCCGCCATAATCGGCATGCTCGTCAATTTGTGTGCGGATGATGTTCGACAAAATTTCGCCGTTGCCTGTCACGACTGCGGCTGCTGTTTCATCACAGCTTGTTTCAATTCCTAGGATTTTCATGGTTGTTTATTTGCGTCTGATTGCTGTGCGCAAGCTTACATCAGTCGAGATTTTGCCGCAACGTTTTTGCAAATCGGCGTTTGTGCCAACACCTTTGCGCACCCGATGCCTGCTCGAGCCCATGTCAGCAAGTTGTTGGGAGATTGACTTGCGGCTGGCATCTTTCACGCTGTCCATCTCAACTCTACCGAGGCTAAAATGCTTCTCTAGTTCAGCTAATGTTTCAGTAATCTCTTTGGCAAGGCGGAGCATAATTGCGTCATGTTTTCCCAAGTCGGGATCTGCTTCATGTTCGTTGTTATAATAGAAAGTCATATATTCCTCGGCGCAATTGCGGAATGAATATTCACGGAAAAGGCGTTGTCGATTCTGGCTGCTTGTGTTGCGAATATGCTTGTCATCTTCGGCTTGCTTTAGCTGCCTAACCAGCTCAATGATTTCTTGATCGCCCCTGTCTTTTGCAATTGCTGATAAGTCATCTCCATAGCCATCTTGCATTTTATATGACGGTTTCCATTGCAGCAAATAGGCGACAGATTCAGCGCTGCCGCGTGAAATTGCAGCGGTTATCGCGTTGTTGCCCAGGCTGTCGGCGCTTGTTGGCTGCGCGCCAGCATTGGCTAAAAGAGCCAAGATTTTCACGGAAGATGCTTGAGTGCTCTCTGCGGCAATCACAATTGCGGGGCGGCCGAGACTGTTTTTTGCGTTAGGATCGGCGTTCCCTTCAAGCAAAATTCTAACATCTTCAGCGTTGCCCGAAGCGATGCGAGAAATTAGCTCTCTATCCTTTTCGCTCATGTTTGCCTGCGCAGTTGCGGCGGTGAAATTTAGTGCGAACAAGGCTATGAATATAATTACTTTGTGCATGGCGCAATTTTACTGTAAAAAGTTTAAATAAAGATGAATTATGAACAGAAAATTGATAGGGTTTTTCAAGATGGCGTGCTGAACGAGGCAGAAGTTGTACCGCTTTTTGCTGAGGCTGAGCAATGCTTGCAAACGATGTTGGCGGAAGAATTTGAGCTGTTTGCGGCGATTGAAAACCCTGAGCGGCATTTGCAAGAGGCGAAAAATTTCTATGAGCAGATTGAGGGTGAGTTCCACCAGCTAGTAGTTTTGGGCACAGGTGGCTCGAGCTTGTGTGGCGAAGTTTTGGCAGGTTTTAAGCGGAATAAGTTCTGTAAAAAAACTTTGGAAGTGGTGTTCATGGCAAATGTTGACCCGCGTGCTTGGGATGATTTTTTCAACAAAATTGACTATGAAAAAACTGCGTTCTTGGTGATTTCGAAATCTGGTGAAAGCATTGAGCCAATGGCGCAGTTGATGGCTTGCTTGAATAAATATGGTGAGAAGGGTTTGCCAATTTCTAAGCATTTTTATGCGCTGACAATGGCTGGAGATAATTCGCTGCGTCAAGTTGCGGCGGATCATGGCATGCAGGTTTATGAGCATTCGGCGGAAATTTCTGGGCGCTATTCGGTGTTCTCAAATGTCGCATTTTTGCCAGCAATTGCTCAAGGTTTTGACATTGAAAAATATCTCGCAGGAGCGGCGGAGTTTTTTGCAAAACATGCGGAGTCTGCAAGCAAAGCAGCGGCGCTGCATGTGGCGTTGATGCGCAAAAATATTTGGCAAAATGTGTTCATGACATACCCTGATAATTTGGTGTTTTTGAACAACTGGTATCGCCAAATTTGGGCAGAAAGCTTGGGCAAAAACGGAACAGGATCAACCCCAGTTCGCGCAACGGGAACGGTGGATCAACACAGTCAATTGCAGATGTATTTAGGCGGGCGCAAAGACAAGTTTTATAATATTGTAACTCTAGACTGCGCGGGCGAGGGTAAGAAATTTGGTGAAAATCCTTATGCGGATTTGCAATATTTGAATGGAAAAACGCTGGGTGATCTGATTGTGGCTGAGCAGCGTTCCACCATCAAAACTTTGGCAAAAAACGGCCGACCTGTGCGCAGCATTTTGCTGGGTGATTTAAGCGAGTTTGAACTAGGAATTTTGGTTGCGCATTTGGCGACAGAAACAATTGTGACCGCAAAATTACTCGGCGTAAACCCGTTTGACCAACCGCATGTTGAGCAAGGAAAAGTGTTTACGAAAGAGTTCTTGGCGCGCTAAGCGTCTGGTTTATATTTAGACAAATCTATTACAAACTAACAATTACTTTACAGCCGTCCACAAGAGGTGTAAAAAATTGTCTTAGCATGAAAAATTTGATTAGTATTGAGGATCTGTCTACGGATGAGGTTCAGGGCATTTTGGCGCGGGCTAAGGAGAACTTGGCGATTAATCGCGGGGTGAACAAGTCGCAGAAAATTCTGACGGGGCGGACGCTGATTAACCTGTTTGTGGAGACCTCCACACGCACGCTCACCAGTTTTGAGCTGGCTGCAAAGCGGCTGGATGCGGATGTGATTACGATGAATGTTGAGAAGTCGTCGATCAGCGTGAAGGGTGAATCTATGGTGGATACGGCGATGACGCTGAACGCTATGCATCCAGATTTTATTGTAGTGCGCCATAATTTAAGCGGGCAAGTGCGGGCGCTGGCCGATTATGTGGATTGCGCGGTGATTAATGCGGGCGACGGGACTAATGAGCATCCGACGCAGGCGCTGGTTGATGCGAGCGCGATTATGGCAGCGAAGGGTAAGATTGAAGGGCTGAATGTGGCGATTTGCGGTGATATTCTGCATTCTCGCGTGGCTCGCTCAAATTCTCTGCTGCTGAAGCGGATGGGTGCAAATGTGCGGGTGATTGCGCCGCAAGCGTTTTTGCCAACAGATAGCAGTCTGCAAGAACGTGGTATTGATGTGTTTACTGACATGCGCAAAGGGCTTGAAGATGCGGACGTGGTGATGATGTTGCGTGTGCAAAAAGAGCGGATGAATAGTGACGAGGTGCATTCGCCTGAGGAGTTTTATACGAATTATGGGCTGAGCGTGGAGAAGTTGGCATATGCCAAGCCTGACGCAAAAGTGATGCACCCAGGGCCGATGAATAGGGGTGTGGAGATCGATTCGGAAGTGGCCGATGACAGGGCGCGCAGTTTGATTTTGGAGCAGGTGGAAATGGGTGTGCCAGTGCGTCAGGCGCTGTTGGAGCATCTGGCAAATGGCTGAGTTATTATTGTTTCCTCGCTAGTTTTTTAATTTCCTCCCCGCTCGCCTAATGGCTCGCAGACTGAGGAAGCTCTTCGCGCGCTCATGGCTGTAGTTTTTAATGACGCTCTTCGGCCGCTGATGAAATTATATCGTTCAATCGGCACTAAAGCCTTGCGCCCTCAATGGCCTTGCACTTCACGTTGTTCGTGATCGTTTACATATAAGTTCCGAACCCACAGCCTTGAGCGTTCTCAGTCTGCAAGGCGCAGCCGCAGCGGGGAGAGATTAAAAACTGCTGGGAGGAAATTCCAAACACCGCTCTTGCTATCGGGTGTGGATGAATTTATAAATATTGATATGGCAGAATTGTTTGAAATTGATGAGGT
>JALZVI010000027.1 GCA_023301015.1 Rickettsiales bacterium
CAAAACAAACAATATCTCAGTTTTGTGACACTTTGGAGAAATCTGACAATTTAATGACAATCTAACAGATTTCTCCAAAGTGTCAAAACAAACAATATCTCAGTTTTGTGACACTTTGGAGAAATCTGTTAGATTGTCATTAAATTGTCATTACCAGTTTCTACACTCCACTGTGAAGAATAAATAAAGTAAGGATATTTGATGCACCTAGTTACCGATGATGACGATAAGAATAAAAAAAGAGAAGCTCAAGAAGAAGTAAAGACGGAAACAGATAGTAAAATGACCTCGCCTTTCGATTTGGATAAGGAACTTTATCGTTTCAATAAAAAAGAGCCTTTTACCATTCGTCAAGCTTGTGAGGGGGTGCAAATTTTTGGTGGCGTTGGCGCGGGCAAAACTAGTGGCAGCGGTGCAGCTCTGGCTCAATCCTATCTAAAGTCAGGGTTTGGCGGATTAGTGCTATGTGCCAAACAAACGGTGCTGGAAGATTGGCTGCACTATGCAAAAATAGCTGGGCGTGAAGAGGACATCATTGTGATGGATGCCAGTGGCAAGCATTGTTTCCCTTTCATGCAATATGAAGTGGAGCGTGAGGGTGAAGGAGCCGGATTAACTGAGAATATTATTCGTATCTTTACGGCTGTTTTCAACGCGATTAATCAAACTGATAGCAGTAAAAGCACCGATCAATACTGGGTTCGCTCTATGCAGCAACTATTGCGTAATTGCGTCGATCTTTCTCTCATTGCGCGTAACGAGGTTTCAATTCCTCTAATTCAAGAAATCATTGCTTCAGCCGCACAAGATAGAAAAGAGGCTAAAACTAAAGAATGGCTGGGATGGCAGGATTCGAACCTGCGAATGACGAGATCAAAACCCGTTGCCTTACCGCTTGGCGACATCCCAGCATATTAGCTTATGTATTTAATTGCTTGGCAGGTTCAAGTCAATATTAAACCTGCAAAGTTTTTGCAAAATCCAATTAAATTGCGTCTGCGCCTGCTTGAGCAACAGCGTGGTCGTTTTCTACTGAGTCGCCAGAAACGCCGATTGCGCCGATAATTTCGCCTTCAGCGTTTTTGATAGGCACGCCGCCGGGAAATGTTATTAGGCCACCGTTTGAATGCTCAATGTTGAAAAGCGCGCCGCCAGGTTGTGACAAGCCGCCAATGTCGCCAGTGTTCATGTTGAAGTAGCGTGCGGTTTTTGCTTTTTTCATGGCGATGTCAATTGATCCAATCCACGCGCCGTCTTCACGAGCAAACGCAGTTAGGTTTGTGCCAGAGTCGATCACGGCGATGTCCATCTTTGTGCCGATTTCTTGTGACTTAGCGATTGCAGCTGCAACTGCTTTTTGAGCTTGTTCAAGCGTGATGTTCATGTTTTTTCCTGTTTTTATATTATTCAACCACCAACCGAACGGGCGGCTTTTTTGCGGTCATTTTCGTCTAGCATTCTCTTGCGTAGGCGTAATGTTTTTGGAGTTACTTCAACTAGCTCATCGTCACCGATATATGAAATCATCTGCTCCAATGTGAAGAGTCTTGGTGGTGTGAGGCGGATGGCTTCATCCGTTCCTGAGGCGCGAACATTGGTTAGCTGCTTACCTTTTAGCACGTTCACGATCAAGTCATTATCGCGGCTGTTTTCGCCAACTAGCATACCTTCATACACTTTGTCTTGTGGCTTCACGAACATTGTTGCACGGTCTTGCAAGTTGAAGATTGCGTAGCCAACTGCTTCGCCGTTACCGTTGGAGATATATGCTCCGTTGCGGCGTGTTTCGATATCGCCTTTATATGGTTCATGGCTGTGATAAACACGGTTCATGATTCCTGTTCCGCGCGTGTCGGTTAGGAATTCGCCCTGATAGCCGATTAGGCCGCGGGAAGGGGCTAGGAATGTGATGCGAGTTTTGCCTGCACCTGATGAGCGCATGTCTGTCATTGCACCTTTACGCTGGCTGACTTTCTCAACCACAACGCCTGAATGCTCTTCGTCAACATCTACCATCACTTCTTCGATAGGCTCGAGAAGCTTGCCGTTTTCGTCTTTTTGGAACAAAACGCGTGGGCGTGAAACTGAAAGTTCAAATCCTTCGCGGCGCATTGTTTCGATAAGAACGCCAAGTTGAAGTTCGCCACGTCCGCCAACTTCAAATGCGTCATTGCCCGCTGATTCTTTAACAGTAATCGCAACATTTGTTTCTGCCTCTGCTTTTAGGCGTTCGCGGATCATTGTTGATGTAACTTTTGTGCCTTCTTGACCTGCTAGCGGTGAATCATTCACTGAAAGCGTGATTGCCATTGTTGGCGGGTCAATTGGGGTTGATTCAACTGGTTTTTCTAGAGCTGGGTCACCGATTGTGTCGGCAACATTTGTTTTTGCCAAACCTGCGATGGCGATAATGTCACCAGCTTGTGCTTCATTAACTGCCACGCGGTCAACGCCTTGGAAGTTGAACAATTTTGTCAAACGTCCTTGCTCCACAATCTCGCCGTTTAGGTCGATAGATTTAATTGATGCGTTCACTTTCGCTGTGCCAGATGTTACGCGGCCAACAAGAATTCTGCCCAAGAAGCTGTCTGAATGCAACAATGTTACTAGCATTGAGAATGGCGCGTCTCTTTCCACCTTTGGTTCATGTACATGATTCAGGATAAGGTCAAACATTGGAGTTAGGTTTTCGCGCTTGTCATCCAATTTTGTTGTACACCAGCCGTCGCGGCCTGATGCGTATAGAATTGGGAAATCTAGTTGTTCGTCATTTGCGTCCATTGCAACGAAGAGGTCGAACACTTCGTCAACCACTCCATCAGGGCGGGCGTCATTCTTGTCTACCTTGTTAATCACCACGATTGGGCGAAGGCCTTGAGCCAAGGCTTTGCCGAGAACGAATTTTGTTTGTGGCATTGGGCCTTCCGCTGCATCGGCAAGAAGAATTACACCGTCTGCCATTGAAAGAACGCGCTCAACCTCTCCACCGAAATCGGCATGGCCGGGTGTGTCGATGATGTTGATGCGAGTGTCATTCCACTCTACAGAAGTTGGTTTTGCCAGAATTGTAATTCCGCGCTCTTTCTCCAAGTCATTGGAATCCATCACTCGCTCATCAACCGCTTGGTTCTCACGGAAAGTACCTGCTTGTCTAAGCAGTGAATCGATTAATGTAGTTTTGCCGTGATCAACATGGGCAATAATTGCGATATTTCTAATTTCTTTCATGGTTTTTTCCTATGCCCAAAGTGCGGCTATTTTTAAGTTCGTGCGCGTTATAGCAGGTTGTTGGTGTGGGAGCAAGGTATAATGGTTAATAGTTCTAATTCTAGAGCTGCGGGGCAAGAAGGAAGGTGGTTGGGAGGAAAAAGGCTTGACAGGATGTTATTTTAATTTAGGAAAGTTGCGCAAATAATGTAATTTACTTTAACAAAGATGAGGTCACAACAAATGGAATCGAAAAAATTATTCTCTGCAACGAATAACCCATATTATAATGGGCATGAGGCTGTTCATCAGTTTCTTGACGAAGAATCTGGTTTGAATGCGATTATTGCAATCCACAGTACAGCGATGGGGCCTGCCATGGGTGGAGCTAGGGTGGTTGAGTTTTCTAGCGAATTGGATGGAGATATTGATTCTGCATTGAGCAACGCGTTGCGTCTTTCTGAAGGTATGAGTTATAAAAATGCTGCTGCAGGCTTGCCTATCGGTGGCGGAAAGGCGGTTGTGATTCTGGCTGCTGGGCAGAAAAAGACACCTGAGTTAATGCGCGCTTTTGGTAGGGCGATTGAGTCTTTGAAAGGTAAGTATATTACCGCTGAAGATATGGGTGTTAATGAGCAGGATATGTCCTATGTGGCGGAAGAAACAAGCTATGTTGCGGGTTTGCATGTTGATGCTGGTGTGGTCGGTGGGAATCCTTCTCCTTATACTGCGCAAGGTGTTTTTCTGAGCATGAAAGAAGCTGCTAAACATAAATTTGGTAGTGCTGACTTGACTGGACGTGTGGTGGCTGTTCAAGGTGCTGCTGGAAATGTTGGTGGGAGTTTGAGTGTGTTGCTACACGAAGCAGGCGCGAAAGTTGTTGCCAGTGATACAAGCATTGATGGCCTTAAAGCGCTAAAAGAAAAGATTCCTACGCTGGAAGTTGTTGGCTTAGGTGAAATTCATAAAGTTGAAGCTGATATATATGCTCCTTGTGCAATTGGTGGTGTTTTGAATGATGCTACTATCCCTGAAATCAAAGCGTCCATAGTTGTTGGCGCGGCAAATAACCAGCTTGCATCTCCATCAAAGCATGCGCAAGCTCTGCAAGATCGTGGCATTCTATATGTTCCAGATTTTATTGCTAATGCAGGAGGGATTATTTGCTGCGTGTCTGAATATCTCAATGGTAAAGGGCAGGCGAATATTACCACGGGTGATTTGGAGTCTAGTATCCAGCAAATTGGCAGCAGAACTTCTGACATTCTTGAGGTGGCGCAAGCTCCTGGTAAGCTAACTAATGATGTTGCTATCAGCCTTGCTCAAGGTGTGATTTCTGCGAATAGCCATGCTGGCTTTGTATCAGCACGGGGCTAAGCGGTTAGCGCCAGATTTCCTTCAATCAGCTGCTCCACAATCTCGGGGTTCAGCAGCGTTGACGTGTCGCCCAAGTTGCTCACATCGCCTTCTGCGATCTTGCGCAAGATGCGGCGCATGATTTTGCCGCTGCGGGTTTTTGGAACACCTGGCGTGAAGTGGATGATGTCGGGCGTGGCGATTGGGCCAATTTCTTTGCGGACGTGCTTTTTCAAATCAGCAAGCAGTTCATCACTTGGCGTAACGTCATTATATAACGTCACATACGCATAAATTCCTTGGCCTTTGATGTCGTGCGGGAAGCCAACAACAGCAGCCTCGCTAACAGCTTTATGAAGCACTAATGCGCTTTCAACTTCGGCTGTTCCCATGCGATGACCGCTAACATTAATCACATCATCGACGCGGCCAGTTATCCAGTAGTAGCCATCCTTGTCGCGTTTTGCGCCATCGCCGCACATATAATAGCCTTTGAACTGGCTGAAATAGGTGTCAAAAAATCTTTGCTCATCGCCATAAACTCCACGCATTTGACCGGGCCATGAATCTTTGAAACAGAGGATTCCTTCGGCTTCTCCACTTAATTCATTACCTTTATTATCAAGGACAACCGGTTGAATTCCAAAGAAAGGTTTTGTTGCTGACCCTGGTTTAAGTTCCGTCGCGCCGGGGAGTGGGGTGATTAGAAATCCGCCCGTTTCTGTCTGCCACCAAGTGTCGACAATCGGGCAGTTTGAGTTGCCGACTTCTTCATAATACCATCTCCACGCTTCGGGGTTGATAGGCTCGCCGACGCTGCCAAGAAGACGCAATGAGCTGCGGCTGGTTTTCTTCACAAACTCATCACCCTGCGCCATCAATGCGCGGATTGCAGTTGGGGCGGTGTAGAATTGAGTGACCTGATGCTTGTCACAAACGTCCCAAAAGCGCGATGCGTCGGGGTATGTCGGCACGCCCTCGAACATTACGGTGGTTGTTCCGTTGGCGAGTGGGCCGTAGATTATGTAGCTATGTCCAGTCACCCAACCGATGTCGGCTGTGCACCAATAAACGTCATCTTCTTGCACGTCGAAAACATATTCATGTGTCATGCTGGCATAGAGGAGGTAGCCCGCGGTGCTGTGCAAAACGCCCTTTGGCTGGCCTGTTGAGCCGCTGGTGTAGAGGATGAATAGTGGGTCTTCGGCATCAATTGCGGGGGCGGTGTGATCGGTTGAGGCGGTGGCCATCAGCTGTTCATAATTCCCGCCAACCACGATTACGGATTTGATTTTTTGTTCTGCAATTTCCACCGCGGCCTCAACATTTGCTAGCAGCGGAACTTTTTTGCCGCCCCGATTTCCCTCCGTCGCGGTGATGATGAACTCGCTCGAGCAGCCGTCAATTCGGCCAGCCAGCGCGTCGGGGGAGAAGCCGCCGAAGACGATGC
>JALZVI010000028.1 GCA_023301015.1 Rickettsiales bacterium
GACCTTCGCTGAAATCAGCCACCGCTGCGGCTTCGCCGACCAAGCCCACTTCTCCCGCGAATTCTCCCGCATCCTAAAAGAGCCCCCCAAATCCTACCGATCAAGATACCGAATTTAGAAAGGTTGCTATGGGACACCTTTTGTCCCACTCCCCTTGCTATAGATCTCCCAACAGGGAGCAACTCATTCACCTTCACTAAAATCACCATGGAAATACCACTCATCCAAAACCTCCTGACCCACACCTCACTCATCGCCAAACGTCACCAAGAAATAGCACGCGTAAATGGCTCCGACTTTAATCTCTTCAATATCTTAGGTGTAGGTCACCTTGAAGTCAGCACCCACTCATCACTTATCGGAGATCTCCTTAACCCTAGGGGAAGCCACGGACAGGGCGCCTCTTTCCTAGAAAAATTCCTTAACCTAGAATCTGTTAACGATCCAGGAATCGATCCTGATACCACTTCCATTTTTCTCGAATACCATATTGGAAACGTTACCGAAGTATCAGGAGGTCGGATCGACGTTTTGCTCCGTGACGGAAAAGGCAAACAACTTGCTATCGAAAACAAAATTTACGCCAACGACCAACCAAACTGGGTTCGCAGGTATCTCAACTTCCTCGGATTCAAGCCCGAAGACTTCTCTCAAAAAGACAAAGCGCAATGCGCTTCACCTCTATACTACCTCACACTCCACGGCAGTGAACCCGCTACCGAAAACTCGGCAGAGAAAGCTGCCGTTCATTGCATCTCCTACCAAACTGACATTATCAACTGGCTTAAAGAATGCCGAAAAGAAGCTGTCGGACACCCTCTCGTTCGTGAGTCCATCACCCAATACATCCACCTTCTTCACAACCTCACCGGACAAAACTCCAATCAAAAAATGAATACAGAAATCGTCAATCTTGTCCTTAAAGATGCTGAAAATTTTGAGGCAACCAACCTACTTATTGAATCCCAAGGTGCAATCTACGACAGCCTAGTCCAACGTCTCAAATCACAGCTAAACAAACATTTCTCCACTAAACCTGACTGCGATCTAGAACTTCTGGAATGGCCATTTCTCCCTCATCAAAAGGAACAAGGATTCTTTTTCAACAATTCCAAAATTGTTTCACGAGGAATCTACATCACGATTCACTTTGACGGAGCACACTTCACTGGCTGTCGATTTGGTTTCTCATTCTCTGAACAAAATCTCAATTACAAGAACCCATCTGATTTTGAGATTGCACTCAATAAACAATTCAAACAGCAATTCGCAGAAGGTCTCCCCATCAATGACTGGTGGATCAACTCTACTAGGTGGCAACAACATCAAAATTGGGACCAGCAGGTGTTCAAAGAAATCTTATCCGATCAAGAAACTTTTGCCGTTAAAATCATAGAACTCGTAGAGAGCCTCGCTGCAATCATCCCCGACGAAGCGGAGACCGAACAGCTGACTGAAACCCAGTCTTGAAAAACTATATCCAACGCCGCCGCGCCCTCCTTCAGCTTCTCCAATCTGGAAAAGCGATCACCCAACGCGAGGCCGGCAAAAAGCTTGGAGTCAACCCACGCACCGTCCGCCGGGACATGGAGTATCTCCGTGACATCGAGAGACACCCTATCGACGGCACCCCGGAGGGCTATCGACTCCGCAATCCCTCATCAGCCGAATCCCGCGCGACTGATAACCGCATGTTTGGGATGCTCTTCCTCGCCGGTGGATTCATCGACAGCCGCTACGCTACCCTCGACTCGGAGATCGCTCATCGGTGGAAGAAATGCCTCCTGACCCAACCGGAAACATACCCGGAAGATCTTAGCAACATGACCAACACCGTGCGACTGAGCCATCCAGTCACATGCGAGGATCTACTTAGGAAGATCGGAATCATCGGGAGAAGTATCCTCGCGAAAACTGCGCTCGTCTTTGACTATCGGAACCTCCAATCCGAGCAACAAGTCCACCGCAATGTTCATCCCCTGCAACTCCGAGAGCACGACGGCGCCTGGTATCTCCTCGCAATGTATCACTATTCAATGGATTGTCGGATCTATGCTCTCCGTCGAATCGAAAACCTCGCACCCTCTCTCGAAACCGGCCCGCAACCCGATGAAGAGCAAATCAAAAGATGGCTCGATGACGATGGCCTGAGCATCTGGCTTCCCGGCTCTGATGCGGAGGTCCAGACCGTGAAAATCCGCCTCTCCGGCTACGCCCTTGCTTACTACCCGGAGAACCCAATCCATCCTAGCCAAGTCATTTCAGAGCTTAGTGAAGAGAATTGCCTCCTCACCCTGCAAGTTCGCGACCTCACCGGAGTGATGCTTCTTCTTCGGCGGTTCACACCAGACATAGAAGTTCTGGAACCGGAAAGTCTTCGAAATCAAATGATCGAGGATCTCAACGAAGCCCTCGCACGCTACCGCAGCCAAAAGTGAGACAAGACAGGGCGGATTTTGTCCCCCTTCTCAGGGCATGGTCGGTGAATGACAAACCAGCCTCGAAGATCCACCAAAAAGAAGCAAACCGATCCGATTGCCGCTCTTGAAGAGGAGAACCAACGTCGCAAATCCAAAATGCTCAAGCTCCTATCAGAGCTTCGAGAGATTTCGAAAACACTCAACCATCAGACGCTCACCAGCGAACAATTGAGTCGCATTTGCTGGGAGTTCTTCATTCCTCTACCCCAGCCTTTGAAAAAGCCTCAAAAAGGACGCTCTACACCTCTCGCACGACTCCAAACCGAGGTCATCCTACAATCTCTGTCTTTCTTCTATGAGCCAGATGCCGAAAGCGTCATTCAGAAGCACTGGGAAGGCCTCATCGGCTCCGACGGAATCCGTCATCAACTGGTTGCTGAGCTTATTGACCGCCTTCCTAAGCTTCAGCACGAGTGTCCCGAATTCGGCAGATCGAGCGAGTTTTGGGAACCCATTTTCACCTCGCCCATTCTCCGCACGCAAAACGTCTCCCACTTGTTCTGCGCCCTTGGCACCCCTCGGCGGAGACACCTAGACCTCCTTGTCAATTATCCTGACGAATTGGTCGGTGAAACGATCTCAACGGAAATCAACAAAACTGCCGAACCAGGACAAGCCCTCGATCCCAGAACGCACAAGTTGTTAGCCCAGCTTGCCCAGACCTTTCCGTTCAATACCCGCATCTCGATTGCTAAGAACCCTAATTTAAGCTGGCGCGTCCTTCCTCTCCTCCTCGACCGCGGACTTCCGCTTCACTCTCGGGATGCGCTCGATGGTATCGAATGGTCCTTATTCAAACGAAAAGCATCAGCTGAGGAGATCGCTTCTGTTCAAAAATATCTCGACCGATTACGCGCACTTTCGGCAGACCTTACGCACCGATATTACCATCTCACATGAAGGCTCTCTGACGATTTTATTCAAAAAACACCTCATTTTCTTCAAGACACCGCGCATCCCTTCCTATATTCCTAACGGCCATGAAAACCGTTGCCATCCTAGCCAC
>JALZVI010000029.1 GCA_023301015.1 Rickettsiales bacterium
TCCAGCCTCTCCTGCTCTTGCAGATTCGATAGTAGCATTAAGAGCTAGTAAGTTTGTTTGCTCTGCGATTCCGCTGATTAGCTCAACAACTTCACCAATTTCATTGGCGATTGTTTGCAACTGCTCAACTTCTTTCTTAGAGCTCTCCGCTGAAGCAACAGCTTCTTTGGCAACTTCAGAAGAGCTAGCAATTTGCTTGCTGATTTCTTGTACGCATGAAACCATTTCTTCGGTTGCGGCACTCAAAGATTGTGCGTTTTGTGACGAACTGCTCGCCTCTTCAGCCACACTGCCAGACATTGCTTTTGTCTTAGAGCTCTGGTTTTTCATAGAACCAGAGCGCTCAACCATCATGTTTGATGAGTTCGTAATCTTCGCGAATACAGCGCCAATAGTTGAACCAAATATACCAGTTAGCTGATTAAGCTCATTTTGACGATGCTGACGTTTTTCACGCTGAGCTTCATTTTCAGTCTGAAGATCTCTTGCTTTCTTCATGTCGGCACGGAAAATTTCAATCGCTTGTGACATTTCATGGATCTCATCTTCAAATTTTGAGTCAGGTGTTTCTACATCAAGATTCCCCGATGCTAGCTCATTTACTGTATGGGTCAGGTCTGCAACAGGTTTTGTAATGCTGCGTCCTAGAAGGAATGACAGAACCAAAGAGGCGAAGAATACCGCTATTGTCATAATCATAATCAAAGCCTTGCCACGCTCTTCGTCTGCAAGCGCCTTGCTCGCTGACCTTTGAGTGAAGCCCTCAACCTCTTCCAACAAGTGTTCCAGCTCTTTAACTAACTGACCTTGCTCTCTCTCAACTTCCACGACAAGATTCTCAACTCCATGAGAAGAGCCGCTTTCAATGCTCTTAAAAACCTTCAGAGAATTGTCCTCATATACTTTATGATGCTTCTCTATTGTCTTAATCTGCTTCAGCACGTCCTTAAATTCTTCTACAGCAACTGGGTTGCCAGACCCTTCAATAAAACTCTCCGCCATTTTTTCAGCAAGTTTAACTTCTTTTTCAACCTTGTGTGACAGCTCCTCAAAATGCTTTGCTACAGATTCAAGAGTATGATCCCCATCATGAGCCGTTACGCCAGCAAGTCGCAGGCCTTGCTCAAGTAATATAGCTTGCTCCAATTGGTGAATTGTTGTCTTTGAAAGCATTTCTGTTAGCGGAATATCGCGCTCAGCAATTTCTTCAAGCTCATGACCAATCTCGCCCATTTTGTAATAACCGGTCGCGCCGATTGTTAGTACAAACAATAATGTCAAAGCCATAAGGAGGTAAACTCTATGGCCCACTCTCAATTTCTTAATTCTTGCCAACATTATACTCTCTCCTGCGATGTTAATTCATTTATTTTTGCCAATAGCTCTTCTTTAGAAAACGGCTTTTTCAACATACCATCTGCTTTTTGCGATGCTATGGTCAACGCTTGATCCGCTGAAACTCCATTTCCGCCAGCCGATATGGCTAAGATTTTTGTGCTCGGTGTGCGCTCTTTAGTCTTCATGATAACTTCAGTGCCGTCAACTTCAGGCATTAGGATATCTGTAATAACCAGCTCAAAAGAACTTCCGTTCAGAATGGCCAATCCCTCAGCTCCATTCTTCGCTATACTTACATCATGCCCAGCCAGTTGTAGGATCATCTCTAGAGAATCCCTAACTCCTGCCATATCTTCTATTAATAATAATTTCGCCATTACAATCTCCTAATCGTGTCTAGCCATAATATACGTACAATCACTAACAAACTATTAAGAGCGGCGGCTTTATTCAATCGGCAGTAGTATTTCAAACATAGTTGCAACATTCTTCTCGGATTCTGCCCTTATGAAGCCGCCCCATTCTCTTACCATGTTGTTGGAGATTGATAGCCCAAGCCCCGTCCCCTCGCCTACGGGCTTGGTGGAATAGAACGGTTCGAATATTGATTTCATGGTTTCTGCGTCCATGCCGCAGCCGTCATCTTTGATGGTAATGCTAAGATATTCGCCAGAATTCACGTTATTCTCGAGTGACTCATCTCCATCAAGAATCCGAGCCTTTGCAGTAAGTGACAAAGTTCCCTGCTCGTTCATAGCATAAACCGCATTGTTTAATAGATTCAGGACGATTTGATATAAGTGACTTTGATTTATATTAACGCAAGCATTCTCATTCAACTCTTCTGAAACATAGTCAAGATCAACTCGGCTAGTTAAAAGATTGTTTATAAAGCTGGCGATTTCATTCGCTAATTTTATTGCAGAGGTCTTCTCCACCTTAGCGTTGTTCTTCCCAGAGAAGCTAAGCACCTCTTTAGTTATGCCGTCTGCAATCTGAACATTCTCTCCTAATATATTAATGCACTTCTTCAGCTGCTCTTCGCTAAGGTCTTTCCAGTCTAGAAGCATTTCTGTCATTAGCTTAATTGGCTGAATTGCATTCTTGATCTCGTGACTGATGTTTGCAGAAACCCTGCCCAGCGCTTCCAGTTTTTGTCTATCACTCTCTTGCCTTTCTTGCTCGCGGATATGGGTGACATCAGATTGTATGCCGATAAACGCAACCACTTCGCCATTCTCGTCAAAAACGGGAGCCATTCGCAATCTATTCCAAAAAGGAGTTCCGTCTTTTTTATAGTTCAGAATCTCTATATCAATCGCCTTCAAGTCCCTTATAGACTGTCTTATTTTTTCTACAGACTCAGGGCTCGTGTTCTTTCCTTGTAGAAAATTACAATTCCTGCCAACGACTTCATCGCGCTCATAACCTGTCTGATCCAAAAATGCCTGGTTAACATATTCCAGCGGCAGCCCGTCTTTAATCAAGGATATGGTGTGGGCTAAATTGCTAGATTCGATAGACTGAATCAATATCTCTTTGTTAATTTCATTCATAATAAAACCATAGATGAGTTTTATTATATAACAAATTCTAATTCCCCGCACAGCTTGAACGGGTTGCTGAAAGCAAGGAGTCGACTCCATGCGGCAAAGTTGGCTAAATATATAAGGAAAAATGGAGCGGGTGAACAGATTCGAACTGTCGACATTCTCGTTGGCAACGAGATGCTCTACCACTGAGCTACACCCGCACTCCGATTCGAGTGGGATAATATAAAGAAATGGGTTCAATGCAAGGGGAAAAACGCCTCATTCAAAAGAAAATGCAGAAAATGCGATTTAATAGCTAAAATTGTTTACGTCTTTAAACCTTATTTAATAACGTTTGTTTACAATTAGGTTATAGGGGAAGAATAACTCGTAAATAATACCATAAATGTCTGGGGGGATATATGGGGTACAAACTCGCAAAAGCGCTTTTCTGCGCGGCTATTGTTATGACTACTACATTTGTTTCAAACACTGCATCGGCAGAAATGTTTGGTACGAAAGAAATAGTATCATCCAACACGAGTCAGTTCACAAAATGGAACAATGTTGTTAAGCGCCAGAAAGTGGCCGACCGCAACAACACAGAGGCTGTTAGCGAGTGGAAGAAAGACCTTAAGCCGTTCAAAAAGCTATATACAACAAGACAGAAAATTGAAGCGGTGAACAACTATATCAACGCAAAAATTGAATATCGCGTGGACTCAAAAGTTTGGGGCAAGTCGGATTATTGGGCGAGTGTTGACGAAACATTCAGCAAAGGTTACGGCGATTGCGATGACTATGCGATTGCAAAATATTTTACGCTAAAGGAACTTGGTTTCAACGAAGATGACATGCGTATCGTGGTGCTAAAAGACCACAACATCGATCAGATTCATGCAGTGCTATCAGTGAAAGTGAACGGAACGCACTATATCTTGGATAATCAATCTCCATATTTGCGCACAGACAGCCAGATCACATTCTATGAGCCGATCTACTCAATCAACCGTACGGCTTGGTGGAGACATGTATAGAATATAACAGATTCGGGGCGGTTGGTTTTTTTTAGTTAATCTGGGTAGCCGCCCCGCCAAAGCCTCTTCGGACTCGTTCGGAGGGGCTTTTTTATTGTTTAGGCTCTACGTCCGCCAGATTTTAAGGCATGTACCTTAGCTTCACGAATTGCATCATTAGCTATATCTATCAACGTAGATTGACTGGCGCTTAATGTAGTAAAATAATCGACTAAATAGTTCAGATGCTGTGAGGAATCTACGTCATTTGTCAAGACGTTGACTGGCAGAGCATCTTCGAGAGTAGCAACTCCTGCTTTCGTAATTCCTGAATATTTTGGTAGCGGCTGATTTATACTATCATCATATCTATAAAACCCCGCTTCATAAAGCTCGTCATCGGCAGCTTGGTAAAAAATATTAGCTACATGTGGCACGCAAAAGCTCTGAAAATCATCATACGCAGCTGTTAAATCTTCTGGCACTTCAAGTGCGCCTAAAACTCCTTGCTCTGGGACTCCTCTCAACTGAAGCTTGGCGAGCATGTGATCTAATTCGCTAAAGTAATTTCCGTATCCCTCAGTTAAAGCGTCAAATTTTTCAAAGCACTCAGCGCTTCCTTCAACGCTGCTCAAAGCCATTTTTGTTGCAGAAAATCGTTTCCCAGCATTGCCAACCTTGCGCCTGTAATTAGCAAGAGCATCAGAAAAGTGCGCTGAATTTTTATCGCTAAAGGTAACTAAAACTTTCTTATCAAAAGACATTAACTGCTATTAACCTAAATTATAGCGAGAGGCAATCTCTCTCACCTTCCAGCTCCACCAAAAATGCGTCCAATTCCACAAACTGCTGCTTATGGCTCCCCAGTCTGCGAATCGCCAGCTTTCTGTCGGCAACTTCGCGGCCACCGATGGCTGCGATAATCGGGGTTCTAGCTTCGGAATGTTCTTTCACTTTTTGTGAGATATTCTCGTCACGCAAATCAAGCTCCACACGCAACCCTTGCGCGCGCATCAGCTCCGCCACTTCCTTCGCATAATCATCCGCTTCGGGCGTGATGGTCACAATCGCCACCTGCACAGGCGCGAGCCAGAGCGGGAAAACACCAGCGTAATGCTCGATGAGGATGCCGATAAAGCGCTCAAAGCTGCCCAAAATAGCACGATGCAGCATAACTGGGCGATGTTTTGCGCCATCTTTGCCGACATAATTTGCGTCCAAACGCTCAGGAAGCACAAAATCGACCTGAATTGTTCCACACTGCCACGCACGGCCGAGAGAATCTTTGATTTGGAACTCAAGCTTAGGGCCATAAAACGCGCCCTCACCTGGGTTTAGCTCATAATCTAGGCCTGTCGCCTCAACCGCATCGGTCAATGCTTTTTCCGCGCGATCCCATGTTGAGTCGTCCCCTGCCCGAGTTTCTGGTCGGTCGGAGAACTTCACGGCAACGTCGGTGAAGCCGAGCTGTTTGTATGATTCAAGCAGAAGCTCGCAAAATGCGGTGACTTCTTCGGTGATTTGATCTTCCATGCAGAAGATATGCGCGTCATCTTGAGTGAAGCCGCGAACGCGCATAATGCCGTGGAGTGCGCCTGAAGGCTCGTTACGATGGCACGATCCGAACTCAGCCATACGCAGCGGCAGTTCTTTATATGACACTGTTTTTTTGTTGAAAATTTGCACATGGCATGGGCAGTTCATCGGTTTGATGGCCAAAATTCGGTCTTTGTCGTCGCCCGAAGTGAACATCGCCTCGCGGAATTTCTCCCAATGGCCAGATTTTTCCCACAAAACGCGGTCAACCAGCATCGGCGTTTTCACTTCCTGATAGCCGTTTTTTTGCAGCTTATTACGGATGAAAGTTTCAAGCGTGCGGTAAATTGTCCAGCCTTTGTCATGCCAAAAAACTTGGCCTGTGGCTTCTTCTTGGATGTGGAACAAGTCTTGCGCCACGCCGAGTTTGCGATGGTCACGCTTTTCGGCTTCTTCAATCATGTGCAGATATGCTTTCAATTTCTTTTCATCCGCAAAACTCACGCCATAGATGCGTTGGAGCATTTCATTGTCGGAATCTCCGCGCCAATATGCGCCTGAGATTTTGTTGAGTTTGAAGGCTTTTGAGAGCGCTTTTGTGTTTGTCACATGCGGGCCAACGCACATATCAATAAAGCTTTCGCCGTTGCTAAGCGTTTGGCGATAGACTGAAATTGTGTCATCTTCCACGCGCTCCAGAATCTCTGGCTTGTACTTATTACCCAGCTTTTCAAAATGCGCAATCACGTCGGCTTTGCTCCACACTTCACGCTGAACGGGGTTGCCCTCGTCGATAATCGCTTTCATGCGGGCTTCAATTTTTGGCAAATCGTCGATGGAAATTGGCTTGTCGTATGAAATATCGTGGTAAAAACCATTGTCAATTGTTGGGCCCATCGCTACAATCGCACCGGGATACATCTCCAAAACCGCACGTGCCAGAGCTTGTGCCGTGGTGGTGTGGCGCATAATTTCCAGCCCTTCTTCATCACGGAGGGTGAGGATTGCGACATTGTCATTATC
>JALZVI010000030.1 GCA_023301015.1 Rickettsiales bacterium
AAAGCTGTACGATTTGGATCATACTCAATACGCTCAACTGTGCCTTCGACATCAAACTTAGCGCGTTTGAAGTCGATCATGCGATAGCTTTGCTTATGTCCACCACCGTGATGGCGAGTTGTAATGCGACCAGTGTTGTTGCGGCCAGACTTCTTTGGCTTACCAACTGTTAGCGCCTTAACCGGCTTGCCTTTATACAGCTCACTTTTGTCTACGAGCACTGTGTGACGTAGCGAAGGAGTTGTTGGATTAAATGTTTTTAGTGCCATAATATTTAGTCTCTAGTTATAGATTTTATATTTACTTTAGTTTTTAGATGCTTGTTGAAAGGTCAATTGATTGCCCTTCCTTCAAGGTTACAACAGCTTTCTTAGTTGCGTTTCTCTTACCAACTTTTCCGCGGAAGCGCTTCACTTTACCAACTAGGTTTGAAGTGTTCACTTTCACAACGCTAACACCAAATACTTCTTCGATAGAAGTTTTGATTTCAGGTTTTGTAGCATCCACAGCAACTTGAAAAACATACTTGCCAAGTTCGTTGGCAATTGTTGATTTCTCCGTCACGATAGGAGTTCTAACCACGTTGAAAACGTTAGGGTTTGTAATTTTATCTGCTTTAGCCATTATGCTAACCTCTCTTCTAGTTTTTTGAGTGCTGACTCAGTAATTGCCAATGTTTCGTGGTTCAAAATGTCATAAACATTTGTTCCCATTACAGCCATTGCGTCAATCTTTACCAAGTTTGCTGATGCTTTTGCCAAGTTTTCTTCAACGGCTTCGCCACCATCAATAATAAGTACTGATTTCCAGCCGAATTTTTCTGCGTTCTTTGAGAAATCTTTTGTCTTTGGAGTTTTCAATTTTGCATCTTTCAAGATTACCAAATTATTTTCCGCTGCTTTTGCAGACAAAGCCATTTTCAAACCAAGTGCGCGAACTTTCTTCGGCAATGCATAGCCATAATCACGCGGCTTAGGAGCATGTGCAACGCCACCACCATACTGATGCGGGCCTTTCAAAGAACCTTGACGCGCATTACCAGTACCTTTCTGGTTAAACGGCTTCTTCGTTGTTCCGCGAACTTCACCGCGAGTCAATGTTGAATGCGTTCCTGCACGGCGCTTTGCAAGCTGCCAATGTACGATACGATGCAAAATATCTTTGCGTGGATCTACTTTGAAAATTGAGTCGTTCAACTCAACTTCGCCAGACTCTTTTGAGTCAATTGTGTGTAATTTAATTTTCATTACGCTTCTCCGCCTTCAGTTTTAGCTGCTTCTTCAGCAGGGGCTTCTTCTTTTGCCGCTGCTTTTGCATCTTGTTTTATACCTGCTGGAAGTGGTGCATTTTGTGGCATCACAACTTTGATAGAATCAGAAAGCTCAATATATGAACCTTTTGAACCAGGCACTGACCCTTTTACAATAATCAAACCATTCTCGTCATCAACTTCCAAAATCTCAAGATTTTGTTGTGTGATTGTGGTGTTACCCATGTGACCAGCCATCTTCTTACCCTTGAAAACACGTCCAGGATCTTGACATTGGCCAGTAGAACCGTGTGATCTATGAGATACAGAAACACCATGAGTCGCTTCCAAACCAGCAAAGTTATGACGCTTCATACCACCAGCAAAACCTTTACCAATTGACGTTCCTGTTGCGTCAATAAATTGACCAATCACGAAATGTGAAGCTACAAGCTCAGAACCAACTGGTACCAAATATTTTTCTTCAACGCGGAATTCTTTCAACTTCTTGCGCGGCTCAACTTTTGCTTTTGCAAATGCGCCTTTTTGTTGTTTTGCAACATTCTTAGCTTTTGCCAATGTGCAACCAACTACAACAGCATTATAACCATCGCGCTCAGTCGTTTTTTGCCCAACAACAACAGGTTGCTCTAACTTAAGCACTGTTGCAGGTGAACTTGCGTCTGACGTAAACACACGTGTCATCCCTAATTTTCTTGCTACTAATCCTGTTCTCATCTTCTTCTTCCTGTTGGTTTTTGTGCGATAGGCTGATTATTATCTAAGCAGCGTCACCCAATAGTTTAATTTCTACATTTACGCCTGATGGCAAGTCTAGACGACCCAACGCATCAATTGTTTGTGGAGTTGCATTTTCAATGTCGATCAAACGACAATGAGTGCGCATCTCAAACTGCTCACGTGATTTCTTGTTCACATGCGGTGAGCGGTTAACCGTAAACTTTTTAATCTTCAAAGGCATCGGGATTGGTCCCTTCACTTCTGAACCTGTACGCTTTGCTGTTCCCACAATTTCCTTTGCAGAATTATCAAGCGTTCCGTGCTCATAACCTTTTAATCTAATTCTAATTTTCTGACTCATAATTTTCCTCTTAAAATCTGCGACTAAGCAGCTTTATTCCCTTTAATTTTTTCTTCAACATTTTTTGGCACTTGTGCATAATGGTTGAACTGCATTGTTGGAGCACCGCGACCTTGTGTCATTGAGCGAAGATCTGAGATGTAGCCAAACATTTCTGAAAGCGGCACATGCGCATTAACAACCTTTGCGTTTCCGCGATCATCCATACCCAAAATTGTTCCGCGACGTGAGTTCAAATCACCAATCACATCACCCATATAATCTTCTGGAGTGATAACCTCAACTTTCATAACCGGCTCAAGCAAAACTGCACCAGCTTGCGGGATTCCTTCACGGAATGCTGCGCGTGCTGCAATTTCAAATGCTAGTGCAGATGAATCAACATCATGATAACCACCATCGTAAAGCTTCACTTTGAAGTCGATAGTTGGGAAGCCAGCGATAACGCCAGTTTCGGCTTGCATCTTCAAACCTTTCTCAACAGCTGGAATAAATTCGCGAGGAACGTTACCACCAACAACTGTGCTTTCGAATGAGAAACCTTCACCAGCTTCAACAGGTGAGAATGTCATTTTCACGCGAGCAAATTGTCCAGAACCACCAGATTGCTTCTTATGAGTATAGTCACAATCGAATTCTTTCGTGATTGTTTCACGGTAAGCAACTTGCGGTGCACCGATTGTTGTCTCTACCTTAAACTCACGCTTCATGCGATCGATAATGATTTCCAAATGAAGCTCACCAACACCTTTCAAAATTGTTTGGCCAGTTTCTTCGTTTGTTTCAACTTGAAGTGACGGATCTTCAGCACATAGACGGCCGATAGCAAAACCCATTTTCTCTTGGTCAACTTTTGTTTTTGGCTCAACCGCAATCTCGATAACTGGCGCTGGGAATTCCATACGCTCAAGGATAATTGGGTTTGCAGCGTCACAAAGAGTGTCACCAGTTGTAGTGTCTTTTAGGCCAGCGATAGCAACAATGTCACCAGCGCGAGCTACTTTAATATCTTCACGGTCATTGGCATGCATCAACAGCATACGGCCAACGCGCTCTTTGCGGTCTTTCACTGTGTTTTGTACGAATGAACCAGCTTCTAGCTCGCCTGAATAGATACGAACAAATGTTAGCGAGCCAACAAACGGATCGTTCATAATCTTAAATGCTAGGCCAGAGAAAGGAGCTTTAACTGAGTTAGGGCGAACCATTTCTACAGTTTCGTCATTAACATCAACGCCTTTAATGTCAGGAACATCAGTTGGGGAAGGGAGGAATTCAACCACAGCATCAAGCATTGGTTGCACACCTTTGTTTTTGAACGCTGAACCACAAAGAACAGGAACGAACTGAGCAGCAATTGTACCTTTGCGGATACAAGCTTTAAGCTCGTCTTCTGAAACTTCTTCGCCTTCAAGGAATTTTTCGCAAATATCGTCATCAGCTTCAACGGCAGTTTCGATCATTTTTGCGCGATATTCTGTAGCTTTTTCAAGATACTCTTCGCGGATATCAACATATGTAAATTCAGCACCAAGCTGCTCACCATCCCAAAGAATTTCTTTGAAACGCACAAGGTCAATAATACCTTCGAACTTTTCTTCTGAACCGATTGGAAGTTGGATAACTAGTGGATTAGCACCAAGGCGGTCGATCATCATGTCAACGCAACGATAGAAGTTTGCGCCCATGCGATCCATTTTGTTAACAAAACACATGCGTGGAACTTCGTATTTATCAGCCTGACGCCATACAGTTTCTGA
>JALZVI010000031.1 GCA_023301015.1 Rickettsiales bacterium
CCCCACCACCCGATCTCCCATCAAATAAGGCTCAGAACGCTCCGCATGAAACGTCACCGGCGCACAGAACTTCTTCGCAGCAACCACCGCCTCAGTAAGACCTAGCTTCTTCATTACGCTTCCCCCCTCTCACGCCAGAGTTCCAGAACGCCCATAGATCGCGCCACCCGTTGCGCCACCGGATCCGACACCTCCAGCCCCTCAAAGAAAAACCAAATCACCCCAGGAACCACCGTTCCAAATTCCTCATGCAGCTCCGCGAGAGTCACCCCACCACTGATCACCGCCAACCGCTTCTCCCACCCCCGATCGTAAGCACCTAAGAAGTTCCACAAAAGCAGCGCCGTCGCCACCTCCGTCTGATCATCCATCTCCACCTCAGCAATCACCCAGGGATTCCACGCCCGATCCCGCAAAGGAATCGCACACACCTCCAGATCACCCCTTGGATCTTCCTCCGCAGTCCTAACCCCCACCTCAACCTCAGGCTCCACCTTCACCTTCACCTTCCCAGCCACCTTCGGCCCCAGCGTATATCCCGAACCCATCGATTTTCGCGCCCGCTCGCCATCCTCGATCATCGCCCGATTCACAACCAGCGCCACCGGCTGATCCTTCCAGGCACCCTTCAGGCTCCCCACCGGCACCACCAGAGGAGACACCTCATGCGCCTCCGCCAACATCCCCCACGTCACACCCATGTCCTCAGGCCGCGCCGCCAAGCCCCCCACCTTATCAGTCTGCAACTTCCAGCCACTCGCCGCCTCACCAAAGGGCCGCACATACTCCGCCCACCTCGCCGGATCCTCCAAAAAATCACACCCCTCAAACCTCTCCTGCCCCGCCACCTCATCACACCAGAGGAGCCAACTCTTACGCTCCACCCCCGGCTTCCGATACCGCTCATAAATCATCCCCGCCAGCACCTCATCACTCGGCACTTCCTCTACCGCCAGCAACCCCTGCACAAACTCCTCACACTCACCGTCTGCGATTGTCGCCAGACTCCCCACCGCACCCAGCCCGATCCGACCAGCATCCACCGCCTTCTTCGCCACTTTCGGTAATTTACCCAACTGTAATCGAGTCTGCACCCAGCCCACCGGGCGCCCCACACTCAAGGAAATATCCTTCGCACTCAGCCCCAGTTCCTCCAAATCAGCCACCCCATTCGACTCCTCAACCGGCGACAAATCCGCCCGCTGGATGTTCTCAATCAGCTGAATCTTACGCACATCCTCATCACTCAGCACCCGGACCATACAAGGCACCACCTTCAAACCCAAAGCCTCCGCCGCCCGAAAACGCCGCTCCCCTGCCACAATCTCAAACCGATGATCCACCGGCCGCACCACCAGATTTTGAAGGATCCCCCGCTCCTCGATCAAACCCCGAAAACGCTCCGCCTCAGCTTTCGGAAAGGACCGCCGCGGATTCGTGGGAGAAGCAAACAAGCTTCCTATTGAGATTTCCTGAAAGGCCCCAATTTTATCATCTGTCGTCATCATTTTTATAATTCGGTTTTTTGTTGTTCTTCGTTGCGTGAAATTTTCTTTGAGCCGCCGAGCTATTCGCCCTCTGCCCCGGCGATTGCTGCCAAGACGCATGACCCTTCCCCCCACTCGCCTCAATCGGCTTATTGCACTCCTTCTGCACCCGCTTTTGAGTCCACGTCCGCGACTCCCCAAACGCCTTCGCCAGATCCCTCAGTGACCAGCCCTCCACCTCCGCATGGTTGAAAAACCTCCCAATCACCACCACCCGTTTTCCCAGATCTCCTAAAGTCGGATTATCCCACAGCCACACGTCCAAAATCCCCCGCGCCACCCGGCACTCCTCAGACCCACCCACCAACTCACGCGCCCCATACATCGCCGCCACCCCGAGCTCCAAAGCCTTTCCATGCCCCAGCGCCGTCGCCAATCCCGCCACCCGTCGCCCCGCATACTCAGGCGACCCATCCTCACCCCAGCCACCCAGGCACAAATCCAACATCACAGACAGCACCCCCGCCCGATCATCCACATCATCACCACCCTCCTCAACCCTCGCCAGCAGCTCACCCGGATCTAACCGCCCATTCCCGAAAGCAGCCCATCCAGACTCACCTCCCCGATGGTAGAACGCAGCATCCAAAATGCCATCCTGATCCGTCTCACTCGCACGCTTAGCCATCTAATCCTGCCCTCCCCGTAAATGATTCACAACCTCCCCCGACTCACCCCGCTCCAAAAGCACCACCGCCCGCCGCAACACCGCCGCAATATCAACATCAGTCGCCGCCTCATGACGGAAATCACGCAACCCACCAGGATCCACCTCAGCCTCAAAACCGATCACCACCGCACGCTTATCGCCCACCTCAACCCGGAACAACCGCTTCCCAGCACCGCCCAGCTCATAGCCCAACTCCAAATCTAAAAGCCCTTTCACTTCGCGCCTCCCTTCCCAGCCTGCCACTTCCGCACCGACTCCACCGTCACCAGCACCACACCCAGCCCTGCAATCCGCTTGAAAGTCCCAGCATCCACCAGCCGATAAATCGCCGCCTTACTCAGCCGAGTCTCCTCCGCCAGCTCCACCACCGTAAAAGGAGCACACCGCCCCTCCTTCTCGACAACAAGCCCACGCTCCTCCATCGCCGCCACAATCGCAGCAACCACCTCCCCAGAAGCCTCAGAAAGATTGACCGTCAGATTCATTACGCAGCCTCCCCTTGCTCAACTTTCGCAATCTCAGCTTCCAGCACCACCTCACGCTCCGCGATCGCGATCGCCCGCAACGGATTATCCCCAGACTTCTTCCGCGCCATCCGCATCTGCGCCAACTCGTATTCCAGCACTTCCTTTTTAACTTTTTGTTTCTCGCTCATCACGTTCTCGTTTCGTGAACAATCTACGAATCAGAAACGGAAACGCAAGAAGA